>DATHOV010000247.1:0-6170 GCA_035484515.1 Lysobacteraceae bacterium | reverse complement strand
ATCGGCGCGTTGCTGTCCTTGGCTGCCGCGATCGCGGTCTTCAGCACATCCTTCGAATAGGCTTGGCCATTCACCGCGACCAGGGTGGCGCCAGTGCTGACGCCGGCCTTGAAGGCCGGGCCGTTCCAGCACACGTCGTTGACCTGGTCCTTGTCGTTGAGCGTCAGGCCGATCGACCAGGCGAAGTTGTACAGGTGGCGGGCTGGTTCGTGCCGGCTGTCGTACTGCTTTTCGTAGGCGCTCTGCTGATCGGTGTAGACCAGTTTCCAGCCCGTCGCAGCGAGGCCTTCTCCCAGCGGCGGATCAAGTGCGTCGACGCGCGCGTGCAGGAAGCTGGCCCAATCATAGGGAGCCACGTCGTACAACGCCACCACGACATCGTCGAAGGTGTAGGTCTTCGTGACGTAGCTGCCGTTGTCGACACCGAAGAACGCGCGCGCGAAATCGTCCAGCGATTTGCCGTCGTGCGTCAGGGCGCGCAGCTTGGCATCCACTTCCAGCCACATCATCTGTCCGCCGCTGTAGTAGTCCTCGCTCATCTGCCAGCTGCGATACGGCAGTCCCGTGCGATGCGCGGCGACCGGATCGTTGGTGGTGTCTTCGAGCGTGCGCCACTGGAAACCGGGGCGGTTGCGCTCGTAGTTGGCGGCCGTCATCGCCAGCGCGTCGCGGAACTGCTGCGGCGTCCACATGCCCGAGCGCGCGGTCAGCACGAAACCCCAGTATTGCGTCTGGCCTTCGTACACCCATAGCAGTGAATCGCCCATCGGCACATTGAAGTTTGGCGTCCACAGATCAACCGGGCGGCGGAACTTGCCATTCCACGAATGCGTGTACTCGTGGGCCAGCAGGTCACGGCCGGGAGCCGCTTCGTCCCATGCAGTGAAGTAGTCGGCATCCATACCGTCCTCGCTGGACTGATGGTGCTCGGTGCCGTTGCCGTCCAACTGGTCGGACAGCGAAAACAGGAAATCGTAGTGGTCGTAGTGATGCGAGCCGAACAGCTTCACCGCCTGCGTCACCAGCGCGCGATGCGCGTTCAACTGCTCGGGCGTCATCTCCAGATACTTCGGCGCATCGGCGACGATGTCCAGGTGCACCGGCGCTTCGCTGCCCGGGTTGAGATCGACCCGCTTGAAGTATTGACCGGCGTAGATCGGCGAATCGACCAGGTTGTTGAGTGTCAACGGCTTGAAGACGACGGTATCGTCCGACTGCGAGGACGTCTCGAGCGCCGTGCCAAGCTGCCAGCCATGCGCCAGCGTCACGCTGGGCGCGAAGGTGATGTCGCGCGAAAAATAACCGGCCGGATACAGCGCGACCTTGCTCCATTCCATGTCCATCATGCGGTCGGTGATGTCGAACCCCTGGCTGTCGGTGCGGCCCGACATGTACTGGAATGCCACATCGATGGCGGTCGCGCCCGCGGGCACGTCGAGATGGAACGCGTACACGTTGTACTTGTCGCGCTTCCACATCAGCGGCTTGCCGTTGGCGCTGAATTGGAGGCCGGCGAGCATGGCGATCGGGCCGCTCGGCGAGTGATCGCCGGGGATCCACTGCGGGTACAGCAGCGTCAGGGCGCCGGCCGCGACCGGAATCGTCTCGTGCACGCGAAAGATGCCCTGCACCGTGTCGCTGGCATCGACCTGGATCGTGATGGTACCGGGGTAGTGTTTATCCTGCGGCGGCGGCACCTGATCGCTCCGCACTTCCTGCGCACCCGCGGCACCCGCCGCGAGCGCCATCGATACGGCCACGGCAAGACCAGCAACGGTTCGGCGCGAACCAACCGGCAAGCCGGCAAGAGAAGCAAAAGGCATGAAGAGCTCCGTCAGCCAGACAGGACGTTCCGCAAATCTAGCACTGGGGGGAAGGAGTCAGGTTCATTTCCCCGTGGGAAAATGAACCTGACCCCTCCGCGACCTTCTGCGTCTTCAATCAATCGGGAATCGTCGGCTCGACGAGCGCCGCCAGTTTCGCGAGCGATTGCTGCCAGCCGAGATAGCACATCTCCACCGGAATCATTTCGGGCACACCTTCCTGCACCACGGTCAGCTCGGTTCCGCACAACACCGGCTTCAGGGTGACCGTCGTCAGCATCTCGCCTGGCAGGTTCGGATCGTCGAACCGACTCGTGTAGGCGATCTTCGAGGACGGCTCCAGCTCCCGGTACACGCCGCCGAACGAGTGGCCATGGTCCGTTCCGAAGTTCGTGAACGACATGCGGTAGGTTCCTCCCACCCTGGCATCCATGGCATGCACCGTGCACGTGAAGCCGTATGGCGGAAGCCAGCTGGCCATCGCGGCAGGATCGAGGAAGGCGCGGTAGACGCGCTCGGGCGGCGCGCTGAGGACGCGATGAAGGTGGATGGTTCCTGTCGACACGGAAGTCTCCTTGCGGATTGTGGAATGCAGGCGGTAACCCTCACAGGGTAAACGGACTCGCTGGATTGTTCGACAGACTCGAAGTGTCTCCGGCGCCCGTCCCCCGTGCCACGCGCAGTACGCTGCCTTCGTCGTACGCTATGCGACCTCGTTCGTTCGTATCGCGGCTGGACTGGCATGGACTTGGGGATCCCAGGAGATATCTCGATGGCAGCAGACGATCGACGCCTCGCGTCGGCACGATTTCCACGCTCCTCGAAATACAATCCCGATTGGGTCATTGCCAGCGCCAGCGGCGGAGCGAATTCGCTGTGGCTGGCCGAATGGCTTGCACCCTCGCTCGATCTCCGACCGGGCATGCGCATCCTTGACCTCGGCTGCGGTCGCGCTTCGTCGTCGATCTTCCTGTGCCGGGAATTTGGAGTGCAGGTCTGGGCGGCGGATCTGTGGTTCAGTGCCGCGGAAAACGCCCAGCGCATACGCGATGCGGGGGTGGCGCCCGATGTATTCCCTATCCACGCGGACGCCCGTTCGCTTCCGTTCGCGGCGGATTTCTTCGATGCCATCGTCTGCATCGATGCGTTCATGTATTTCGGAACGGACGACCTGTATCTGAATTATCTCGCGGGGTTCGTGAAGCCCGGCGGGCCTATCGCCATCGCAGGCGCCGGCTTGATGAAGGAGATCGAGGGAACGCTTCCGGACAGTCTCCGGGCATGGTGGACCCCGAGCTACTGGTGCCTGCATTCGGCCCCATGGTGGCGTCGGCACTGGGAACGGACCGGCATCGTGACCATCGAAGTGGAGGATTCCATGCCCGACGGATGGCGAGCCTGGCTCGACTGGCACAAGGTCGTAGCTCCCGACAACCGCTCAGAGATCGAGGCACTGGAAGCCGACCGCGGCGAATACCTTGGTTACGTTCGTGTCGTGGGTCGGCGCCGAAGCGACGTGATGTTGGAGGAATGCATCGAATCGATGCCTGAGCACTACGCGAAGCATGTTCTGCTCCGGGGCGAGGTGGAGTAGAAGCTTTCCCGGACTCGAGGATCAGTGCTTTTTGCTCGTCATTGACCAGCAAGAAGATCATGCCAAGGGCCTTCGCCGCATCCATGAACATGCGCAGCCCCGGCACTTCAAACGGGATCGCGAAGGATCAATACTAGGAGAGATTTGCGTATCCCCCGCGAAACCATCCGTCATCGCCATCATGAAAATCGCGCACTGGATGAAACGACCGGGCCTCTTCCTGTTCCTCTGGACGGCTTGCCTGTTTGCAGCCGCGCAGGACTATCCGCTCAAGCGGATCCCTGCGCTCACCTATCTGGTGGACTACGAGGCATCGTGGTCGCCTGACGGTCGACAGATCGTTCTCATTTCCAATCGACACGGTGGCATGAAGGTGCATGTCCTCGACCCGAAGAGCGCCGCGACGGGCAGCGACATGCGCCAGATCACGACCGGACCGAACGAAGACGATTCGCCGGTGTGGTCCCCGGATGGCAAGAGGATCGCGTTCGTCTCGGTCCACGAGGGCGTCTCCGACATCTTCGTCATGAACGCCGACGGCAGCGATGTGCGCCAGGTGACGAAAGGACTCGGCCAGAACATCCATCCGGCATGGTCACCGGATGGCTCGCGCATCCTGTTCAACACCAGCGGGTTCGCCGGCGCGGAACAGGACAACGACAAGACCTCGGACGAGAAGCGCGTGATCGGCGAAAAACGCGACGACTCCATCGACCTCGCTACCATCCAACCCGACGGAAGCGGTCTGCAACGCATCACCCACGGGGGCGGATACACCTATGCGTCGTACTCTTCCGACGGAAAGTGGATCGTTCATCGCCGGCAACACGGCGAGACATCGCAGGTCTTCGTGATGAAAGCGGACGGCTCCGGGGATAAAAACCTGTCGGGATCGTCGACCGCCGACGGATGGCCGGCGTGGTCGCCCGATGGCAGACGGATCGTCTTCTCGCGTCACCTGGAGAATGGATTCCAGCTTTTCGTGATCAACCGCGACGGCACCGGAGTCCGCCAATTGACCGATGCGACCGGAGAGTTCGTCAACCCCCGCTGGTCGCCGGACGGCAGCCAGATTCTCTGCGGACGCCGGCTCGGTGGAAACAGCCTGGCGCTCCTGCCGGCCCCGATGCCGGCCAGCTAGTGCGGATCCGACAAGGAGCACGACCATGATCAACGGCGCCCACGTCATCCTCTACAGCACCGATGCCGAAGCCGACCGCAACTTCCTCCGCGACAACCTGAAGTTTCCGCACGTGGATGCCGGACACGGATGGCTGATCTTCGCGCTGCCGCCATCGGAGGTCGCGATCCACCCCGCGTCCGCCGCAAGCCACGAGTTGTTCCTGATATGCGACGACATCCATGCACTGGTCGCGCGGATGATGGCGACCGACATCGCGTGTTCGCCTATCGAGGAAGCGCGCTGGGGCTCGATCGTGCGGGTGACGCTGCCCGGTGGCGGCTCGCTGGGCATCTATCAGCCGAAGCACGCGCGGCCTGGAAAGGGGCGAGAGTAGATTCCGCTTCGAGCGGTTATTTACTTCGCCCCCTCGCCAATGCGGCCGGATACACCCGCCTTTATTGCACGCAACCGGTCGCGGCGATATCCGTCATCGTGATCGCTTTCTTGGCGAACGCGCGACCCACGAAGGAACCACCGGTCAAGGTGATCGCCTCCCCCGAATAGATATTGCCCTTGGCATTCGACGTGGTCATCGTCGTCGCGCCGCTCGACTCCAGGTAGACGTTGCACGGCTTGCCCTTGTCTGCCATCACCATCGAGAACGACTTTCCGGTGAGATTACCGTTGACCTTGATCACCCAGACCCCGAAGGCCGGTCCATCGAGAGTCAAGGTGCCGGTCACCGATGCTGCTGCGGGAAAACAGTACACTCCCGGCTTCAGGATCATTCCGGCGAGCGTGCCGGTGAGCGCTTTTTCGCATTTCCGGTCTCCGATCGCGTCGAACTTGCTGTTGAATTGCGCGAGCACCGTGGGCGTAACCGGGGCAACGACTTGGCCGCTGACCGAGCAGCGCGTCTGCACTACGGCGGCCCGTGCGCCAGAGGACCCCACGTTCCCCATCATGGTCGAGTCGGTGCAGGTCACTGCGCCTCGGGTGCCCGCAGCCGCACTGAGCACCGTGAAGTAAGAGGCATCGTACTGCTGCGACCAGAGCGGGTAGCTGCCGGGCTGCGGTTCTGATTGCGCATTGTCGGACTGTGCCAGGGCCACGAGTGGCGCGAGCATCGAAACGAACGCGGTGAGAGCGAGTACGGACCTGGCAAATCTGGATTGGACGGTCATGACACTATATCCTTGTGTTTCTGCGTTTCGGGCGAGCACGAGCGATCTGCCCCGGGGCGATCCCGGCGCACGCAGAAGGTTCTGTCGTAAGGCTTTGCTCTTCGCGAGGGACGCGGAGAGCGTGCTGGCCGTACCAGTCGACGCTGGATCATGCGGCTCGGACAACGGCACTCGACCGAATGCGCTGCAGTGTAGGGCCAGACCCCGTGCACCCTGGATGAATGGTCCTTCCGAGCTCAATCCCGGACGATGCCGATCGTCCGCAGCCACGTTTCCACCAGCCGGGGCCAATCGGTGATCGGAAGCTGCGTGTGCCGCAACCCGAACGCATGCCCGCCCTGCGCGTACAGATGCATCTCCACCGGCACCCCGGCTTTCTTCAGCGCGCCGAAGTAAACCTGCGATTGCCTCACGCCATCAACGTTGTCGTCTTTGGCCTGCACCAG
>DATHOV010000246.1:0-3434 GCA_035484515.1 Lysobacteraceae bacterium | reverse complement strand
GCTCGCCTTCCGCACCCGCCAAGTCGAACACCGCGTCCAGCGCCAGCATCGCGGCTGGCCAGTCGGCGGTCGGGTCGCTATGCACGATTGCGCCACCGAGCGTGCCGCGGTTGCGCACAGTCGCGTCGGCGATGAGGGGCGCCATCAGGGTAATCAGCGGTAGCGAGGCGGCAATCTGTCCGTGATGTTCCAGCGTCGCGTGTGTCGTCGCCGCTCCGATCGCCACCTCGCCTTCGCTGACGCTGATGCCCTTCAACTCGCTCAGTTCATTGACATCGATAAGCACGTCTGGGGTGGCGAACCGCAGCTTCATCATCGGCAACAGCGAATGTCCCCCGGCCAGCACCTTCGCGACCGCGCCGTATTGCTTCAACGCCGCGATTGCGGTCGGCAAGGTCGTGGGCCGCACATAGTCAAAAGCAGCTGGGATCATGTTTCACCTCGCGCGTTGGGCGTCGCGGATCGCTCGCCACACCTTGGGCGGGGTCAGCGGCATGTCGATGTGCGTGATGCCGAACGAACTCAGCGCGTCGCAGACCGCGCTTACGATCACTGGCGGCGCGGCCACACAGCCCGCTTCCCCTATTCCTTTGACGCCCAGCGGATTGTTGGGTGCAGGTGTTACTTGAAAGCTTACGCGCAAGCGGGGGATCTGGTCGCTCTTCGGAAACGTGTAGTCGAGAAGCGACCCCGTCACCAACTGGCCAGTGTCGTCGTATTCGGCACCTTCGTACAAAGCCTGCCCAATGCCCTGCGCCAGGCCGCCGTGCATCTGGCCTTCACACAGCAGCGGGTTGATCAAGTTCCCGACGTCGTCGATGCCCACGTAATCGAGGATCATGACCTCGCCGGTGTTCACATCCACCTCGACGACCGCAGCGTGCATGCCGTATGATGCAGGCATTGTCTCGGGTTCGTAGTAGACGATCTCATCAAGACCCGCCTGCATTCCTGTGGGCAAGTTGCTGGCGACATAGGCCATGCGCGCGACCTGGGCGAAGCTCACGCGCTGCTCCGGCTGGCCGGTGATCCAGAAGTTGCCGGTCTTGTAAGTCACCGCATCGGCCTTCACTTGCAGCATCGCCGCGGCGATCTTCGTCGCTTTAGCCAGAATCTTATTCGCTGCGGTGAACGCCGCCGAACCGCCGACGGGCATCGAGCGCGAGTTAAACGTGCCGTGCCCGGCCGGCACGCGATCCGTGTCGCCCTGGACCACGTCGATGTCGTCCATCGGAAGCTGCAAGACATCGCCGACGATTTGCGCGTAGCTCGTCGCGTGACCATGCCCTTGCGACATCGAACCACTGAAGAGCGTCACGTTGCCGTCGGAATGCACGCGAATCTGCGCGCTTTCCCAGCCACCGCGGTCGAAGCCATGCTCCTTCAGCATCGGCGACATCCCCATCCCGACCAACTCCATGTAGCACGTGATGGCCACGCCCACATGCCGCCCTTGCGCCCTTAGTTCGCTCTGCTGGCCCCGCCATTTGGCGTAGCCGATCTGTTCGGCGGCGGTATCCAAACAGCGGTGGTAGTCGCCGCTGTCCCAGACGAAAACGGGGTGGCCGTACGGTCTGTACGGAAATTGGTCGGCACGAATCAAATTGCGCCGGCGCAGCTCCAACGGATCGATACCCAGCGCGTTCGCCACCGCATCCATCGTACGTTCGATGATGTAGGCGCCTTCGGGTCGGCCCGCGCCGCGGTATGCGTCGACCGGCGTCGTGTTGGTCGTGACCAGCCGCACTTCGGCATCAAGGGATGGGATCTGGTAGGTGCCGGTTGCGTAGCTCGCAGTGTTGATGGTCGGTATGCCCGTCCCCATGTTCGAAAGGTAGGCGCCGAGGTTGGCGACCGAGCGCAACTTGATCCCCAGCACCTGGCCATCGTTCTTGACAGCCGCTTCTACATACTCGACGTGCGCGCGGCCGTGTGTCGTCGCCTGGTAACTCTCACTACGCGTTTCAGTCCAGCGCACCGGCCGGCCGAAATGACGCGCCGCATAAGCGCAGAGGATCTCTTCAGGATAGAAGTGCATCTTGCAACCGAAGCCGCCGCCAATGTCTGGCGCGATCAGATGCAGGCGATGTTCCGGCCAGCGCAGCGTTTCGGCGAGCCAGCGCTTTGACATGTGCGGCACCTGCGATGGCATGTAGATCGTCAGGCGCTCCTCCAATTCGTCATAGTGTGCACAGACCGCCCTTGGCTCCATCGGATTCGGAATCAGTCGCTGGTTGACGAGGCGGACCTTAACCAAGCGGTCGGCGTTTGCCGCTGCGGCGGCGTAGTCGCCGCCGCCCAACTTGAAGACGCCGATAAGGTTGCCCGGGACGTTGTCGTGGAGTTGTGGGGCGCCCGGTTGCAGCGCAGCTTCCTGATCGACCACTACCGGAAGCGGCTCGTAGTCCACGTCGATGGCTTCCACAGCGTCGACGGCCTGCGCGCGGGTGTTGGCAACGACGAAGGCAACCGGCTCTCCCAGGTAGCGCACACGACCGAAGGCCAGCGGCCGGTGCGGGGGCACGATCGAGTTACCGACCACCCAGTTCGGCCGGATATCTCCGACCTTTCCTGCCAGGTCGGCTTCCGTCAACACGCCGACGACACCGGCCATGGCGGTCGCACGCGACGCGTCGATGGAACGGATCCGTGCATGACCGTAAGACGAACGTAGCACGGCGGCATATGTCATCCCGGGCAACTGGATGTCGTCGGTGAAGCGGCCTCGGCCGGTCAACATGCGGGCGTCTTCGCGTCGCAAAACGGGCTGGCCGACGAAATTGGCGTGTTCGGATTGAGCGACCGGGGCATTTACGGTGATGTTCATGTGGCTTCCGCAACTCGCAGATCTTCGGTTTGTTGGAGCTTTGCCGCCAAAAGCACGGCGTCGACGATATTTTGATAGCCGGTGCAGCGGCACAAGTTGCCATGCAGCGCTTGGCGTACCTGCACTTCGGTCGGGTCCGGCACGTAATCGAGCAGCGCTTGAGCCGCAAAGATCATCCCGGGGGTACAGAAGCCGCATTGCAGCGCGTGCCGCTGATGGAACGCCTGTTGAAGGGGCGTCAGACGCGCGGGATCGGCCAAACCTTCGATCGTCGTGACGGCATGGCCGTCGGCCTGCACTGCCAGCACCGTGCAGGATTTGACCGTAGCTCCGTCTAACCGCACGGTGCACGCACCACATTGCGACGTGTCGCAGCCGATGTGCGTTCCAGTCAGGTCAGCCTGCTCGCGCAGGAAGTGAACGAGCAGCACGCGTGGTTCGATTTCGGCGACGATCCTTGTCCCGTTAACGTGGATCGCTATCGAATGTCTCTCCATCGACAGGCTTCCTTTCAGCCGGCAGGGCCGGAGACGTTGCTTCAGACTTAGCGGACCAACGTAGCGTCGGGTCGCCTCCATCATCGATACGCAGCCGCCATAGTGGACAT
>DATHOV010000245.1:0-13904 GCA_035484515.1 Lysobacteraceae bacterium | reverse complement strand
GGCCGTGCAGCATGCGCACACCAAGGGCGTGATCCACCGTGACCTCAAACCGAGCAACGTGCTGGTGAGCACGCAGGACGATGCGCCGTTCGCGAAGGTGATCGACTTCGGCATTGCCAAGGCGACCAGCGGCCGGCTGACCGACCGGACCCTGTTCACCGAAGCCAACCTGATGATGGGCACGCCGCTGTACATGAGCCCGGAACAGGCCGAGGGCAGCGCCGACATCGACACCCGCACCGATATCTACTCGCTCGGCGTGATCCTGTACGAACTGCTGACTGACACCACGCCACTCGACTCGAATACGCTGCGAACCGCGGGTTATGCCGAAGTGCAACGCATCATCCGCGAAGTCGAGCCGCCGCGGCCCAGCGCGCGCCTGTCGAAGTCGATCAACACCCTGCTCGGCGCGGATGCGAAGCAGCGCGACGATTCGCGCAAGCTGACCAGGACCCTGCGCGGCGAGCTCGACTGGATCGTGATGAAGGCGATCGAGAAGGATCGCGCGCGCCGCTACGAGACGGCGAGCGCGCTGGCGGCGGACGTGCGTCGCTACCTGGATGGCGAGCCGGTGCTGGCCGCGCCGCCAGGCGTATCGTATCGCCTGCGGAAATTCGTCCGCCGCAACAAGGGCACGGTCGCGGCCGGATCGCTGATCGCCTTGTCGATGCTCGCGGGCATCGTCGGCTTCGCCTGGCAGGCGCGCATCGCCCGGCAGCAGGCGCAACTCGCGCAACGACAGGAGATGCTTGCGCAACAGCGCGCAAAGGATCTGGAGCAGGTCGCCAACTTCGAGGCGACGATGCTCGGCCAGGTCAACCCGGTGCAGGCAGGCAAGCTGCTGTCCGACGACCTGCGATCCAAGCTCACCGCAGCGCTCGCCAGGGATGGCGTGCCGGAGGTCGAACGCGCCAGCCAGCTCGCCGCGCTCGACACCCTCTGGCAGCGTGTCAACGCCACCGACACTGCGCGTGACCTGATCGACAACACCGTCCTCAAGCCCGCCGTGGCCGCGATCGACCGGCAGTTCCAGCAGCAGCCGCTGGTGGATGCGTTCCTGCGGCAGACGCTCGCATACCGCTACACCGACATGGGCCTTTACGATGCCGCACTGCCCTTGCAGCAAAGCGCGCTCGCCACGCGCAGACGCCTGCTGGGCGACGACGACCGGCAGACCCTGGCATCGATGATCGGCCTGAGTTCCCTGTTCGAACACATGGGCAAACCTGCTGCGGCCGAACCGCTCGGTCGCGAAGCCATGCAGCGACTGCGCCGGGTGGCCGGAGAAGACGATCCGGCGACCGTGCGGGCGCTGTTCCTGATGGGCCTGATCCTCTACGACAATGGCAGGTTCGGCGAGGCCGAGCCTTACTATCGCGAAGTGCTCGCCATCCAGCGCCGTGTGCTCGGCGAAGACAGCCCGGACACCCTGTCGCAGATCCACAACCTCGGCCTGCTGTTGATGTACGAGCACAAGTCCGATCAGGCCGAGCCGCTGCTGCGCGAAGCCGAGACCGAGGATCGCCGCGTGCTCGGCGAGGACAGTCCGGGCACCCTGCTGGCGATCGAAAACCTGGGCTTTCTGCTGCAACGCGAAGGCAAGCTCGACCAGGCCGAGGCGCTCGAGCGCGAAGCACTGGCCAAGTCCCGCCATGCGCTGGGAGAAGACCATCTGGTCACTCTCAACGCAGCCTCGCTGGCGGCGCTCGTGCTGGACAGCAAGGGCGACTACGCCGACGCGGAAAAACTGCTGCTGCCCATCGAAGCCGGAGCCCGCAGGCAATTCGTGGGTAGTTATTCGTTCATCCTCGCGACCTATTACCTGCGCCTGGGCATCGCCCGCACCGGCCTGCACAACTTCGCCGGCGCGCAAGCCACACTGCTCGAGGCGCAATCCATCGCCGAACAGACCCACAACATCACCCACGCCGACGATCTCCACGCTTGCGCGCAAGCGTTCGTCGCGCTCTACACCGAATGGGACAAAGCCGAGCCCGGCAAGGGTCACGACGCCAGCGCTGCCGAGTGGAAACAGAAGTTGGACGCGCTCGATGCGGCGCACCCGGCAGCGACCGCGCCTTGACCCCGACCGAAGCGGCAACGAGGTCATTGCGCACTTTCAGGTCGAACGCCTGGCGCTGACCTGAGGGACCAAGCGCACAATGCGTGCGTGTTCGACGTCGGCGCGACTGGGACCGGCGTGCCGGAAGCCACCGTCATCCGTGCCGCTCGAAGTGGCCACAACTGAACGTGCGCCCGGGAGCATTCGTCCCCGACGCCGCTCGCTCCACCCCGCAATTCTGATGATCGAGATTGTTGCCCTTCCGCGCGTTCTGGAGCAGGGGCAGGCATTCCGCGGTCGCCAAGTACTTTCCGCACCGTCGAATTCCAATGCGGGAACCATCTTGAAAGGTCTGATCTCTCGGGGTATGTCGCCGCCTCCTGCCGGGCGGAGCGATTGCCCGGCCATGCGCCTGGTCTACAATTGCAAGCACTGCAACGTCCAGGGGAGGGCGATGCGTCGGCGTCCATGCACGCTCGCAAGCGGCTGGCTGCGGCAGTCCCACCTGCTGTCGGCTTCGCACCGCGGTAGCGGTTCGACGGCAGCGCGTCCAGGTGCTGCGGCCAAGGCCTTGCCCAAACTGATCCCTTCTCCCCGTCCCCGCATTTATCCCGCCGAAAGGCATTGCCACACACGGCCAGCGCGTCGCGCACGCGAGGGGCATCACTCGTTCATCGGAGCACACCATGAAAGGCCTTCGTCTTCCCCGTACCTCCCATCTCACCCTGTGCGTGCTGTTCGGCATCACTGCGATGACGGGCGTGATCGGCAGCGCGCTCGCAGGAACTGTCACGGACTGCACAGGTGCTGGGACTTCGACGGCCTCGGGAAGCGGAGCTGTCGCCTGCGGTTACGAGGACACTGCCAGCGGCGCGGGCAGCAGCGCGTTCGGCTACAGGAACCAGGCGCTGGGTTATTTCAGTACGACGTTCGGAGAGGGCAATGCGGCCGGAACGGGTTACATAGTCGGCGAGCCCGGAGTCCATACGATGGACGATACCGCCGTGGGTGTCGGCAACACTGCAATCGGCGGAAAGAGCAGTGCGGTCGGCTACGCGAACGCGGCATCTGGCATCAACAGCAGCGCTTTTGGTTTCAAGAGCCACGCATTGGGCAATGCCAGCAACGCACTCGGCGGTCGCGACTCCGCATACGGCGATTACAGCAGCGCGATCGGCTGGTACGACAGGACCCAGGGCAAGGACAGTTCGGCGATTGGCTTCGACAATTTTGCCAATGGTTATGGAACCAGCGCAGTAGGCTTTCACAATTCCGCGGAGGCTGCCAGCAGCAGTGCGATCGGCAACCGGAGCGTGGCCGTGGGCAACAGCAGCAGCGCGATGGGTTCCTTTGACACCGCGTACGCCATGCACAGTAACGCAGTGGGATATGGAAATCGCGCCAAGGCAGCCTATAGCTCTGCGATAGGCGGCAGAAACTATGCCTACGGCACAAACAGCAGCGCAATGGGCGTCGAGAACGATACGCATGGAGCGGCCAGCAGTGCTATGGGCGTTTACAACGGTGCAATCGGCAATAGCAGCTCAGCAATGGGAGTCGGAAATGCCTCATACGGAGTCAACAGCAGCGCAATCGGATACGGCAACAAAACGCACGGCGACTCGAGTAGCGCGATCGGATTTCGCAATGCTGCGCAAGGCGACAACAGCAGTGCCCTAGGTTTCTACAACGTTTCCGACGGCGCAACGGACAGCTCTATTGGAACCGTGAACGCGGTGTTCGGCAACGCCCAGCAAAGTAATGCACTTGGCGATCACAACACCGTAGGCACCTACATCTACGGCGCAGCTGCTATTCGCTTCGCCAATGCGTTCGGCAGCTACAACACCGTGACCGGCGCGAGGGCCGGCGCGTTCGGATACAAGAACGTCGCAGCCGCCGCCGGCGGCAATGCGGTCGGCAACAACAATACCGCGGGCGTTCCCCTCAGTTTCTCCACCAGCACGGCGCTGAGCAAGGGCGCCAACGCCTTTGGCTCCTTCAACAACGCGATCGGTATCCGCAGCACGGCGTTCGGCTACGGCAACACCGCCGGCGCATCGAGCGTCGCCAACTTCGCGACCTACTTCACCTCGAACGACAGCGCCTTCGGCTACGGCGACAGCGCGATCGGTGGCCGCAGCACGGCGGTGGGCTACAAGAATTTCGTCGGTTCTGTCGGCAGTAGTGCGTTTGGCAGCGTCAACACCGTGTACGGCAATGCGCACGACAGCAACGCGCTGGGCGATCACAACAAGGTCGGCGTGAACAGCGGTGCCGGCACGTATTTACATGCCAATGCGGTCGGCAGTTACGACACGGCGAACAACGGTCGCGCCGACGCATTCGGCGTCAGGAATACCGCCAGCGGTGCCGACAGTAGTGCGTTCGGTGACGGCAACAGCGCCGGCGCCGCGCGCTCCAGCGCCTTCGGTTCGAAGGACACCGTTTCTGGAATCAACAGCAGCGCATTCGGCTACGCCAATTCGGTGACCGGGGACAACAGCCTGGCGGCGGGCGCGAAAGACATCGCATATGGCAGAGGCAGCACCGCGGTGGGTCGAAGCGACGCCGCGACTGGAGACGGGACGTCGGCCTTCGGCTTTCACGACAATGCAAGCGGCGGCAGCAGCAGCGCGATGGGATTCGAGGACTTCGCGGTCGGTGATCACAGCAGTGCCGTGGGGTACATGAACTCGGCATTCGGCACCGGCGACAGCGCATTCGGCAGGTCCAATTCGGCCTACTCCAGCGCCATGTACAGCAACGCGCTCGGCGACCACGACAAGGTGGGCGTCAGCGGCGGTGCCGGGTCTTATTCGCATGCCAATGCGGTGGGCAGCTACAACACCGCGAGCAACACCGATGCCAGCGCATTCGGCGACAAGAACACCGCGACCGGATTCGCCAGCAACGCGTTCGGGTACGGCAACCATGCGAGTGGCGCGAACAGCAGCGCGATCGGCTACGTCAACACCGCAGGCAATACCGAGGCAAGCGCAGTGGGATTCCGCAATCGCGCAACCGGCGCCTACAGCAATGCCATCGGCATGATCAACTCGGCTACCGCTTCCGGCGGCAGCGCACTGGGGTTCGGCAACACCGCATCGGGAAGCTACGGAAGTGCCGTGGGCGCGCGCAATACCGCATCGGGTTCGCTCGGCAGCGCGATCGGCCAGGGCAACCTGGCCGACGGCAGCGACAGCAGTGCGATGGGATTCAGGAATACCGCGAGCGCCGCCGGCAGCAGCGCGATCGGCAGCGACAACACCGCGAACAACAATGTGGCGACTGCAGTCGGTGCGTTCAATACCGCTTCTGGATCGCAAAGCGACGCGATCGGTTACAAGAACATCGCTTCGGGCATTCGCACCAGCGCAGTCGGCATTGGAAATTCGGCCGCTGGCATCGATAGCAGCGCGCTCGGCTTCGACAACAAGACGACGGTCAACGGCGCCATCGCGATCGGCGACCTGAACCATGGCTACGGCGAATCGAGCGCGGCGATGGGATTGGGCAATTCGTCGGTCGCTTCGAACAGCAGCGCACTCGGAATCGACAACTACGCTGCCGGTGTCGACGGTAGCGCGCTCGGCGGCTTCAACAAGGCGTATGGTCAGCTCAGCAGCGCGGTCGGTTTCTCCAATGTGGCTTCGAGCTTCGATTCGAGCGCGGTAGGCGACCAGAACTCTGCCAGCGGCCAGTACGCCAGCGCTTTCGGTTACAGGAACACCGCGTCGGCGAAAAATTCGAGCGCGTTCGGCAGCCACAACACGGTTTACGCCAATACCGGGAACAGCAACGCGTTCGGCGACCACAACAAGACGGGGACCAGCGGGGGAAGCTACCTGCTCTGGGCGAATGCGTTCGGAAGCTACAACATCGCGGGCAACCGCGGCGCCAGCGCCTTCGGAAACCATGACGTCGCGCTCGAATTGAACAGCAGCGCGTTCGGCTACTACAACGTGGCCACTGGAAAGAGCAGCATCGCGATGGGCGGGCAAAACAGGGCATCAGGCGACTATGCCAGCGCGGTAGGCGGTGGCAATTACGCAGGCGGTGGCGGCAGCGCGGCCATCGGCACGGGCAATCGCGCCGTCGGCACGGGTAGCAGCGCGATCGGCGTGGCCAACTATTCGGGCGCCCTCCAGAGCAGCGCGATCGGATTCAAGAATTACGCAACAGGCGCATCCAGCAGCGCGTTCGGCTACAACAACCGCGCTTCCGGCGTCTACAGCACCGCGATCGGCAGCCATGACACAGCCCAGGGCACCAACAGCACGGCAGCAGGAAGCAGAGACTTCATCAGCGGAAACAACAGCAGCGCCTTTGGTTACGGCAACTTCGTATTCGCCGATCACAGCAACGCCATCGGCTACGACAACGTCGCAGAAGGCATCGGCAGCACAGCGGTCGGCTATCGGAATCGCGTGGAGAGCGAATCGGCAAGCGCATTCGGTTTCGCCAATACCGTGTATGGCGCCCAGAGCAATGCCGTCGGCGACCACAACGCTGCCAATGGCATGTATCACGCCAACGCGGTCGGCAGCTACAACACCGCGAGCGCAACCGGCGCGAGTGCGTTCGGCTACCGGAACACGGTGAGCGCTGCGAGCAGCAGTGCGTTCGGCGGCTCCAACACGGTGTATGCCGATGCCCCGAAGAGCAATGCGCTGGGCGATCACAACGCAGTCGGTCTCGCCAGTGGAGGACGGACGAAATACCATGCCAATGCGGTGGGCAGTTACAACGTGGCGGGCGACGTCGACGCCAGCGCATTCGGCTCCTTCGACTATGCGCGAGGCAAGAAAAGCTCGGCATTCGGTCTGTTCAACATCGCCAATAACTACAAGAGCAGCGCATTCGGCTACGGCAACCGTGCGTCGGGTGGTCCCAGCAGCGCATTCGGCTACAGGAACCAGGCCCTGGGCTATTTCAGTACGGCGGTGGGTGACGGCAATGTGGCCGGAAAGGGTTACGTCATCGGCAAAGCCGGCTCCTACACGGTGGACGACACCGCAGTGGGCTTCGGCAACACCGCCATCGGTGGCAAGAGCAGCGCGGTGGGTTACAAGAACACCGTGAGCGCTGTCGGCGGCAGCGCATTCGGCTACGCCAACACGGCATCGAACACGGGCGCGAGCGCGTTCGGCCGGGACAACACGGCCACGGGGATAGACGCCAGCGCGTTCGGCTTCGACGACACCGCCAGCGCCAAGGGCGCGCTCGCCGCAGGCGCAGGCGCGATGGCCACCGGCAAGGGCAGCGTGGCTGTCGGCGGCTGGTTTGACGCGAACGGCAACGGCGTTGTCGATTCGGGCGAGGCGACGACTGCGACTGCCACGAATGCCATCGCCGTGGGCGGCGGCGCGGAGGCGACTGCCACGAACGCCATCGCCGTGGGCGACCACGCGGATGCGACCACGGCGAATGCCATCGCCATCGGCGAAGGCGCTTCGGCCACGGCTGCCAACGCCATGGCGCTAGGCGCGGGCTCAAGCGTCAGTGTGAACAACGCCGTCGCGCTCGGCGCCGGCTCGATCGCCAACCGCGCGAACACCGTCTCGATAGGCAGCGTGGGTCACGAACGGCAGATCACCAACGTCGCGGCCGGCACGTCGACGACTGATGCGGTCAATCTCGGTCAGTTGCATACCGCGACCTCGCTCGCCACGAACGCCATGTCCACCGCGAATGCTGCGTTGACGACGGCAGACAGCGCGCTCGCCCAGAGCAATGCGCAGATCACCGCGCTCGCAGGCTCCAACGGCTCCGCACCGATGAGCAGCGGCGACGCGGCGGCGCTGGTCGCCGCGAATGCGCATGCGGACGCCGGCGATGCGACCACGCTCGCGTCGGCGAACGCGCATGCGGACGCCGGCGATGCAGCCACGCTGCAAAGCGCGAATGCGTTCACCGCCAGCCAGGTCGGCGCGCTCAGCGATTCGTTCCAGGATTTCCAGAACCAGGTCAGCTCGGAGTTCGAGTCGACCGACCGGCGCATCGACAGGACCGGCGCGATGAGTTCGGCGATGATGCAGGCGACCGCCAACGCCGCCAATTCCGAAAGCGCGCACGGACGGGTCGCGGTGGGCATGGGCTTCCAGCGCAGCCAGTCGGCGCTGTCGCTCGGCTACGGCGTGAAGGTCGGAGACCATGCCTCGTTCACGCTCAGCGGCGCCTTCAGCGACGGCGAGACTTCGGCTGGCGTGGGCTTCGGCGTCGATATCCCGTGATGGATGGCTGAAGGACGGCGCCGCGACGGTACGCGGCGCCTGTCTGGATCAATCGCGCTCCGCGGCGGCCCTGTCGCGGAGGCGTGCGCGCAGTCGATGCATTTCGCCATCGGCCAGCTCACGCAACAGGCGCCGGTCGGCATCGGGAAACGGCGAGCGGGCGCCGCAATGTTCGGCGAGCAGACTGAAGTCCTGTACCTCACCCAGCAGCACTGCGAGCTTCTTGTGACGCTCGTCAATCCTGTGCTCAGGCATGGCCGACCGTTCCAGCGCGCGGCACTGTTGCGAGAGCCGCCGCGCGCGACGGCGCCAGCGATGCCAGTCGTCATCGTCACCGTCGTCGATCGCGCGCAGGCTCGCCGCTGCAATGCGGCGTTCGCTGTCATCGAGCGCGCACAAGGCATCGACCTCGCGCAGTCCGGCCCATGGCAATGCCTGTAACCCAGCCAGCAGCATGTCGATGAGGATGGCGTTGTCGCTCGTTTGCACACCGGCTTCGGACGCGCGCCGACCCAGTTCGGCGCGCCTGCCGATCGCCACGCGGCGCATCCGTTGCAGTAGTGCTTCGTGCCCCGAAGCCGCATCGGATGTCGACAGCCGATCGATCGCTTCCACCAGCGCCTGCCCGTCGCGCAGATCGGACAGCGACGTGTTGATGCGCCGCAGCTCGCCGTCGATCAAGGTTCCCGAGCGCCCAAACGCCGCCCCCGCCAGCGCGAGCGTCGCACGCACGCGACGCAGCGACTTGCGTCCCAGGTGCACGCCCCGATGCAGCCACGCCTGATGCCACGACAGGTATCGCCGCGCATGCCGCAGTTCCCTGCAGGCATAGGCGCACAAGGCCTTGCCGAGGGCCGCTGATGCTTCGGCAGGAACTGCGGTACTGGCGACGGCCTGCGCACCGTCTGGCGCGCTTTCCACGCGCGCATCCGCGACGCGCGCTTGCGACGACGTCATCGGCTCGATGGCCACAGCAGCTCCAGATCCTGCTCGCGCATCACGGCACTGGTTTCCTCGAGGTTGCCACGTTGCGTAGCTCGAGAATCGAGGACCGATGCATCGCAATCGATCACGCCAGCCGCCACGACGCCCTGCCCGCCGTCATGGCCGCGCACCACCACGTATACCCGGTCGCCCGCGTGGAACTCGCCCGAGCGATCGAGCACGTCCGCCAGCCGCGGCGCCATGCGCCCATTGCGCAGGGCACGTCCCGCCTCGGCCGTGATGACGATGACCCCGTTCACGGCCGTCGAGCATAGCAGGGGCCCGCTGGATCATGGCGATGGCGGCTGCGGGGTGGATTTCGCGTACACCCCAAGGCCTTCCAGCACGAGGTCGGGCGCGCGTTCTGCGCGCGTGCGCCAGCCATCGAGCAAGGCGTCGGCACCGCCGCCAGCTACCAGTAGCCCCGGCGTGGCGCCCAGCCGCCGTCGCGCGGCGCGCAGGCTGTGCGCAATCAGCGCACGCGCGCTGAGGATGGCACCGCTGGCCAGCGCATCCACGGTATCGCTGGCGAAATCGACGACGGCACCGCCATCGCGCGGCAGGTGCGGAGCGCGCTGCGCGAGCGACTCGCGCATCAGCGTCGGCGAAGGCGCGATCAGGCCGCCGTGATGCGTGCCGTCGGCATCGAGCAGATCGATGGTGAGTGCGGTGCCGATGCTCGCGATCAGCGTCGCGCCAGACGTGCGTGCGTGTACGGCGAGCATCGCGAGGAAACGATCCACGCCCAGCCGCGAGGGTTCGGCGTAGGCGATCCGCACGCCGGCGAGTTCGGCCTGCGTGGCCGCGCGCGCGATCTGCGCGCCGCGCCGTCGCAGTGCGGCTTCGACGGTCACCGTCAGCGCGGGCGAGGCGACCGATGCGATCCATGCGCGGTCGTCCGGGCGGATCGTGGCGAAACCCGTGTCCTGCGCGTCGGTACCGGCCGCCTCGGCATGCGCGAGCGACTGCACGGCGCCGGACCCAAGCGCATCGGCACGCGCCCACTTGAGCCGCGTGTTGCCGAGATCGACCAGCCAGGTCGTGCGGCTGCTCATGCATGCGGCCCATGGATGGACCCGCGCAAATGTCGGACAGAAGGTTCGATCATTCGCATCGGGCAACCTTGCGCACGCTGATTTCGGCGCTGTGATAATCGCGCTCGCCATCGCTGTGACGCACACGCAATGCGCCGCGTGCGTCGATGCCGAGCGCGATGCCCGGCTCGCGACACGCGCCGGCGATCACCTCGATCGCGCGGCCACCGAGTACATCGAGTTCCTGCCAGCGCGGCACGAATGGCGCCAGGCCGCTCGCGGCAAACTGGCGCAAGGCACGCGACTGGGCCGCGATCAGCGTGGTCGCCAGCGCATTGCGCGACGGCAAGGGCGAGCCGAGCCGGTGCAGGTCAGTCCACGGCTGGTCAATGCGCGCCGCCGCGGCAGCCGGCATGCGCACGTTGATGCCGATGCCGATCACCGCGCGCACGATGCCGCTGTCCTCGCCGCCGAATTCGATCAGGATGCCGCCGAGCTTGCGATCGCCGACGACCAGATCGTTCGGCCATTTCAGTCCCACGTCCGCGAAGCCAAGCGCACGCAGCACCTCGGCAGCGGCCACGCCCACTGCGATGCTCAGGCCCGCAAGTGCGGCGACGCCGCCATCGAAGCGCCGCTGCAGCGATAGATACAGATGCGCGGCCAATGGCGACGCCCACGTGCGTCCGCGCCGCCCGCGACCAGCCGTCTGCGATTCGGCCAGCAGGGCCTGCACGCCCGCGGTCGCCGGCCGGCGCAACAGTTCGGCATTGGTCGAATCGATGTCCCAGGCGACTTCGCATGCATCGATGTCAGCGGCGACATCGGCGGGAAGTCCGGCGCGAATGCGCCCAGCATCGAGCAGGTCGAGCGGCGCTGCCAATGCATAGCCGCGACCAGACTCGGCGAGGATCTCGACGCCGGCCTCGCGCAGCGCCTGGATGTGCTTCCACACCGCCGCACGGGTGAGGCCCGACTCACGTGCGAGCGCGCTGCCGCTGCACGCTCCCTCGGCGAGACGCGTCAGCAAGTCGCGGGCGTTCATGGGCGGATACGATGACGCGGTGTCATCACGACAGTCTAGCCGAGCCCGGCGCGCCGCCTTCGCGGAACGTGTGGATATTGCGTCGCAACACGCCTCATATGCGCCGCCGCGGGATCGGAGCTACAATGCGTAGTCAGCCGGTGCAACCTCGGCGCGCCTTGTTGCGTCAATCAGAACATTCGCGCCCACGACCGCGATCCCGCAGGAGGACACGATGCGCACCTTCGTCCTATTGTTCGTACTCGCGTTGCCACCGCTGGCCATATGCGGCGCTTCCTATGCCAAGGGATCGGCCGACATCGGCAAGCCGGTATGCACCCATTACGACGACGCGGCATCCAAGGCGACGGATGCACATACGAATGCAGGCGCGGCCTCGGCTCCCGTCGCGAGCGCGAGCAGCGCCACGCCCGCGTCGACGATCCCCGCAGCGTCCGCCAAGACCGGCGGTACCTCGAGCGAGATGCGCCAGCGCAATTCGCCGCGCTGGCAGGCCTTCCTTCCGGGCATGTTCCGCTAGAACATAGCGGGCTCGTTCTTCGTCGCGTCCGGGCCGCGCTTCAAAGTCCCGGCGGTATCCGCACCGTGAAGCGTGCGCCTTCGAGTTCCCTGGAGGCATCCACGATCAGCTCGCCGTGGTAGGCGCGCACGATGTTCTGCACGATCGACAGGCCGATGCCGTGTCCCTGCACCCGCTCGTCGCCGCGCACGCCGCGTTGCAGCAGGCGTTCGACCTGCTCGGGCGGAATACCCGGGCCATCGTCCTCGACGGTCAGCAACAGGCCGGGCCGCCGGTTCGCGGGGCCGGGCTCGCTGCGTACGCTCAGCAGCACGCGCGAACGTGCCCACTTGAAGGCGTTCTCCAGCAGGTTGCCGAGCAGTTCCATCAGGTCGCCCTGGTCGCCGTGGAAACGCGCCTTGCCGTCGAGGTCGAACTCGCACAGCACGCGCTTGCCCACGTAAACCTTCTCGAGGCTGGTAACGATGCCTTCGGCGCGCGCCTCGATTTCCAGCGGCGCGGCGAACAACTGGTGGCCGCTGCTGGCGCCTCGCGAAAGCTGGTACGACACGATCTCGTTCATGCGCTGCACCTGGATGCGCACGTCCTCGCGCAGCGCATCGACCTGGGTGTCGTTGTCCAGGCTCGTGCGCAGCACGGCGAGCGGCGTCTTCAGGCTGTGCGCAAGGTCCGAGAGCGTGTTGCGGTAACGATCAAGGTTCTCGCGTTCGCTGACGATGAAGGCGTTGATGCTTTCGGCGAGCGGCGCCAGTTCGCGCGGATGCGATCCGGACAGGCCCTCGGCCATGCCGCGCTGCACGCGCTGGAGTTCGCGCTGCACGCGCCGCAGCGGCTGCAAGCTCCAGCGCACCGCGATGATCTGCACGGCCAGCAGGAGCACGGCCGCCGCACCGAGGTAACGCCACAACGCCCAGCGGAACACGCTGATCTGCTGGTCGAGGTCGACGGTGTTCTCGAACACGTTGAACACGAACGGAATCTCGCGCTTGTTCTTGCCGCTGCCGTCCTCCCAGATCACGCTGTACGCGAAGCGATAGACCTGCTCGGACGGGCCGCCGGCACGATCGACCAGCTCCAGCGGGCCATCCATGCGCATCTGCCCTGCGGGCATCGTCCTCTGCAGCGGGAGGTCGCGGCCGAGCGTGGACGCCGAAGACCAGTCTATCTTCGGCCCGGTCGCGGCCGCGTACAGTCCGCTGCCCGGCTGGGAGAAGCGCGGATCCGGCGGAACATAGGGCGGCTGGAATTCCAGCTTGCGGCTGATCTCGCTGCCTGCGTAATAGGCGCTGGCGTAACTCTTCAATCGCTCGCGCAGGCTGCTGGTTGCGGTCTCAGTGAAGGCGCGGTCGAGTGCGAAGCCGGTCAGGCCGAGAAAGGCGACCAAGCCGAGGCTGGCCGCGAGCAACTGGCGGGCTTCCAGCGAGGGTGCGCGTACGGACATCGTCACCGACCGGACACGCGCAGGCGCGGACTCGCACACTGTCGCTGGCAGATGGAACTGGAGGCTGGAGGAAGTTTGGCGAGCATCGGTCGAGTCGCGCGACACGCGATCGGCGCGTCGCCTTCACCATCGCACGAACCGCGCCGCCACGACACTCGCGTGGCATCCGCGGACCCGTGAATCATTCCGTGCGCGGGATGGCGAAGCGGTAGCCGCGGCCGCGCACCGTCTCGATCGGCTTCAGCGCACCTTCGGGATCGAGCTTCTTGCGCAGGCGGCCGATGAAGACCTCGAGTACGTTGGAATCGCGGTCGAAGTCCTGCTGGTAGATGTGTTCGGTGAGGTCGGCCTTGGACACCAAGTCGCCCGCATGCAGCATCAGGTATTCGAGCACCTTGTACTCGTAGCTGGTCAGGTCCACCACCGCGCCTTCGACGCTGACCGTCTGCGCGGCCAGATCGAGCACGATCGGGCCGCAATCCAGCGTCGGTTTGCTCCAACCGGCCGCGCGCCGCAACAGCGCATTGATGCGCGCCAGCAGTTCCTCGACGTGGAAGGGCTTGACCAGGTAGTCGTCGG
>DATHOV010000244.1:0-3163 GCA_035484515.1 Lysobacteraceae bacterium | reverse complement strand
GCGACCTTAAATTGTTCCGCAGCCTCGTCGAGCGCTACGAGACCGAACACAACGTCCCCGCGATCGAGATCGCAGCCGCGCTCGCCAAGCTCGCGCAAGGGGACCAGCCGTTGCTCCTGGATGCAGCATCCGAACGTCCGCGCGCGGCGTACGACAAACCGGCACGCCCGCATGCTGCGCGTTCGAACGAAGCCAGCCCGAACGAAAGCCGCCCGAGCACACCGGGCCGCGACGCGCCGCGCAAGTTCCACGAATCGCGCGAACGCGGCGAGCACGTCGCATCGCGCGAGAAACCCGGCGCGTCGCACAAGCCGTACAAGCCGCGCGAAGCGATCGCGGATCCGTCCGTGCCGGCTGCACCGGGCTCCGAAGCACCGTCGGGTCCGCGCAAACGTCCGCCGAACCAGTACGGCATGGCCAATGCCGCCGAAGCGCTCTTCGGCGACGACGACAAGTCGTCGCGCAAGTCCGGACGCCGATCGAAGGACGTGCCCGAGGAAGGCATGGAGACCTTCCGCATCGAACTCGGCCACACCCACGGCGTGCAGCCCGGCAACATCGTCGGCGCGATCGCCAACGAGGCCGACCTCGAAAGCCGCTACATCGGCCGCATCGAGATCCGCGACGACTACAGCCTCGTCGACCTGCCCGTCGGCATGTCCAAGCCCCTGCTCGAACACCTCAAGCGCGTGCGCATCGCCGGCCAGCCGATGCGCCTCCAGCGCGCGGGGCCGAACGACCTGGCCGCGCAGGAAGATGCCGGCAGCCGCCCGTACCGTCCGAAGCCGCATGGCGACAGGCCGCGTCCGGCGCCGAAGGGAAGCAAGCCGCATCGCAAGGGGACGGGTCGGCCGCGGTGAATCCGATGGCACTCGCTTGAGCGCCATTGTTCTTGCTCGTCATCGAGCAAAGAAAAAAACGGGGTGGCAGGAAACCCCGCCACCCCAAAGCCAACCCATGCCCTACGCCGCCATCAACGTCGCGGCATCGCTCCAGTCGCTCGGCCCTTTCCTGCCGATCGCGCGCACCTGGACGATGTAGTCAGTCCCTCGCGTCAGCCCTTCCAGGGTGATGCTCGCCGAGGCCACCGGATCGGCCA
This sequence comes from Lysobacteraceae bacterium, assembly GCA_035484515.1. Lineage (GTDB taxonomy): Bacteria > Pseudomonadota > Gammaproteobacteria > Xanthomonadales > Xanthomonadaceae > SZAS-103. Next base: position 2,064 of record DATHOV010000244.1, on the reverse strand, counting down.
GCGTCCACACCGTCGGTGCCGACGCGCTGGCATAACGCCACTGGTAGGACACCGCCGGACGCACCGGCGCGCAGCGACCGATCAACTGGCCGCTCACGGGTCCGTTGCGCAGGCGCAGGTTCTGTGGCGCCGACGGCGTACCGACCGGCAGGCGTCCCTTCTGCACGGGGAAGCCCGAAGCGATCAGCGCGTCGAGATCGCCCTGGCTGGCGTGCTGCACGTACAGGGCGAGATCGCGCAACATCGGCACCAGCGCCGCGCGTGCGTTGTTGCGACGCACGAGCGAGGCCTTGCTGCGATCGAGCGCAGTGACCGCCGCCGCGAAGGTATTGCGTGCGGTGTCGATCGACGCGAGGTCCGGTACCGGTACCGGTGCCGGATAGCCGGCGTTGTTCCTCATCGAGGCAAGGATGCGATCGATCGCGACTCGCAGGTCGGCATCGTTCTCGCGGTTGAGGAACTGGATCGAGACCTTCGCCCGCGAACGCGGACTCGGGGTGGAAGCCGCCGGCGGCGGCGAGGACTCGGCGGCGGGCGTCGAGGCATTGCTGATGGTATTCATGATGAAACTCCTGAAGGAACAGGGCGGCCCGGAATGGATTCCGCCTGGAAGTGGAAACTCGAGATGAGGTACATCGATGCGTGCGGCACGCAGGCCGTCGCACGGTCGCGGCGATGGCGTAGCTATATCAGCGCTTCGCGGAAACCATCCGGATGCTTGGACGGACACGCCTGTGCGGTGTCGTGACCGGTCTGCGGACGCGCGACGACGCGTCGCGTCGGACCTGCGCCCACGCGCGCCACGATGAAACGCATGCCGCGCATCTGTGCCGGCAGCGCATGCCACGCGCGCATCCCGCGCAGGGATCGGCGCGGATCAGCGGAAAAGATGACGGAATCGCGTGCGGATCCCGCGATCGCGCGTCGCGCGATGACGGACTTTTCGCGGGCGACATGTGGATTTTGCTGGCCGATGGCGAACATGCGACCGGCGATGACGGAATTCCGGCCGCAGTTGCACGACATGGCTCGTCCGACGACGGCGTTCGCGCAGGGATGACTGGATTCCGTGGAAATCCAGCGAACATCCGACGCCCGATCGTCGTCTTTCGACGCGATCCCGCTGGATCCTGTCGCAAGATGGCGAACAAACGGCGCGATCCCTCGAGCAATCGGGCAGGCACGCGAGGCGACGCTGGCGCGATCGCCCGCGCCCGCATCCGCGCGTCGGTCGAACCCGGCGTCCGCAACGGAAAGCGCGGCCGCACCGATGCCCGCGCACGGCATCCCGCCGACCCGCGCCAGGACCACATCGAAGTTCGAAGACTGCTGCACGACCGTTCCCCGGTTCCATTCGCAACGCTGGAGTCGTTGCGTGGAGCAAGGATGAGCGAGGGCAGTCTCATGGCGTGAGACGCGCGCTGGCGCGAGGTCCCGGAAGTCACTTGCGGCCGCTTGCCTGTCCTTCTCCCGGCGAGAGACTGGCCTCTACGGCGACCGTCGAGCGATACCCATCCTCAACTCAACAGATTCGACAACGCATCCGGATGGATCGCCCATCCGAGCAGGCCGGCCAGGCCCATCAGGGTGCCGAAACCGGTCGGGAACATGGCCATCCAGAACAGCCAGCGCTTGTGGGTCAGCGCGGTCATCGCGAGCATCGAGATCGAGATCGCCAGCAGCGCGTCGGAAAGATCGAACTGGTCGTCGCGGTAGTTGAGGCCGTCGTAGGTCTTCTGGTCGTCCTGCGCCTGCGCCATCACCGCCTGCTTCTTGGTCGCCTGCTCCTTCGCCAGCGCCTTGTAGCGGGCGATCGTCGCGGCATACACGGTCTGCTGCGACGGCGGGCTGTTCGCGGCGGTGAGCGTGAGCTGGTCGACCGTGGCACTGGCGACTTCCTCGCGCAGGTTGCGCGCCTGGTAGTAGCCCCAGTGGTCGATCTTGTCGGCCTGCGCCTGCTGCATCGCCTGGCAGATGTTGTCGTCCTTGACCTTGCACACGGCCATGAAGGTCGCGAGGATCGCGATGGTGATCGCGACCCATGCGTTCAACCGCGAGTTGGCG
>DATHOV010000243.1:0-5958 GCA_035484515.1 Lysobacteraceae bacterium | reverse complement strand
TCGGCGACAGCCGCATCGAGCCGTCGAGCCAGCGCTTCGACAGATCGGCGAATTGTGCGTCGGCGGCGCTGGGAGCTGACTGCGCGGTTTCCATCGATGCAGCCGACGTCGTCGCCGCAGGCGATGACGCAGGTGCTGCGGCGGCTGCGCCGACGGCGAGGAAGAACGACATCACGAATGTCGCGAGTGGAGTCATGCGCATGGCGGTTTTCCAGGTCGGGTTGGAAAGACGGGACGACGGCGGGGAACCGCTCAAGGATAGCGCCAACGGGGCGATGCGGCGAGGCATCGCAACCCGCAACGCCGGTGCGTCACGATCAGGCTTCGTGCAGGCGCGTGGCTTCGGTAGCGAGCGCTGCGGAGCTTCCGTGACGCAGCAGTGCCGAGCGCGCGCTTGCGGCATCGGCGGGCAACATCGTTTCGAGCAGCGCGATCTCGCCGGCGATCATCGTCGCGACCGGCAGGCCATCGCGATAGAGGATGCGTGCGCCGGTCAATGCCGGAACGCGTGCACCGGGAAGCAGCGTGCCGACGAGGTTCAGCGGATCGGCGCCGCTCACGCAGACCAGGGTGCCCTCGTGCGCGCGCTGGCGGATCTGCCGCAGCAGCCCGATCGCTTCCGGCAGGGCAAACTGCTCGCCGGTCAGTCCGGCGATGAAGCGGCCACCACGGATCTCGCCACGCGCTTCGAGCCGGTGATAGACGCGCAGCAGCTCGCGCCAGGACGGCAGCCACGCAGCCTCGCGTTCCAGCAGGCGCCAGCACATCACGCCGTAGCGGCGCAGCAGGGTGCGCGCGATGTGCTCGAGGCCCGCAGGATCGTCGTGCGGGACGTCGCTGCGGCTGCTGCGGCGGGTGAGCGACCAGCGCCCGGCCTCCTCGATATCGAACGAACCGCGTCGCGACCTGCGCGCCGCGCCCGCACGCGGCCGCCTGGACGCGGGCGTCACCAGGACGCGCAGGCCTGCGAAGCTGTCCGAATTCACGATGCCCTGCGCGACGAGTTCGCCCAGCGCGTCTTCCAGTTCGGTATGCAGCAAGCGTGTCCCGGTCGTCAGTTCGTCGAAGAACGAAGCGCCATGCGCGGCGAGATGGTTGGCGACGATGCGCGCGCGCGACGACATTGCGATCGCGTCGTCTTCGCGCGATCCCGCGAATGCGGTCCAGATCGGCAGCTCGCGGCGAGACAGCAGCACGATCGGCGAACTGCGTACCGGCCCGGCGCGCGCCGGTTGCGGCGTGTCGTCGCGCAGTGCCGCCGGTTTGGTACGCAAACGCGTCCAGACGACCCGGCCGGACCGGCATTGCGCGTCGAGCCAGTCCGGGTCGTAGTCGACGATGCGTGCAGGCAGCAGTTCCCCTTCCCAGGCGCCGGCGGCGGCCTCGAATCCTTCCAGTTGCGCGAGTGCGTTCGGCAACGCATCGACGCCTTTCATGCGCGATGCGGGCGCGACGCGCTGCCACTCGAATGCGAAGCGCAGGTAGTCGCGCACCGCGACCGGCTCGATCTCGCGACGCAGACGGCCGATGGTGTAGCGGTGGATGCGCGCGAGCAGGTGACGTTCGCACCACTCGAGCCGAGAGTTTGCCGATTTTCCCTCAATATTTCCGTCGCCTTGATTGCGACCTGCATCGAAGCGTGCGTCGGTCGTTCCGTGGCCCTTGCCCGAAAAGCCCCCGGAGCGATCCCGCTCAGCGCTGAAAGAACCCCTCATCACATAGCCTTCGACCTCGAGCCGGATCAGTGCCGCATCGATGGCCGATTGCGGCAATGCGAACGAGGCAGCGAGTGCAGACGCTTCGGTCGGACCGAGTCCGGTCAGTCGCGCGCGCACCAGATCGACGAGGGCATCCTCCGGAGTCCATTCGACCGCAGCGAATTCCGCTGGGGCCTCGATGGGCGGGTCGATCCGGACATCCCGATGCAGCGCCTGCAGTTGCGGCAGGCGCTCGGCGGCGAACCAGAAACCCGTGCCGCCACGATCCATGCGCGCGGCACGTCGATCCCCGGCCAGCGCGCCAAGCAGCTGCGGCCAATCCGGATTGGCGCGCACCTCGTCGTCGCCGATCACGCCAAGGCCAACCAGCGCTTCGTGCATCTCATCGGCATTGCGCGCTTCCGGCCATGCTTCCGCGCGCACGGCGGCAATGGCTTCGGGATCGAGACGACCGAGGTCGTCGGCATTCTGCGGGTCGGCCCAGCGTCGGTTGAGCACCGCCTGTGTGCGGCGTTCTTCCAGCGGGGCGTCGTCGAGGAAGGTGTAAGGCTTGGAACTCAACACTTCGGCCGCGAGCGGCGAGGGCGCTACGAGGTCGCGCGCGACGATGCGCACGGCGCCGGACTCCAGCGCGCGCAGCAGGTCGAGCCAGCCATCGGTGTCCATCGCCTCGTGGAGGCAGTCGTGCAGGGTCTGCGCAACCAGCGGATGGTCGGGGATCTGGCGTTCGCCGACGAGGTTCTCGGCGCACGCGACCTGGTCCGGGAAGACCGTCGCGAGCAGATCCTCGCTCTTCATGCGCTGCAGTTGCGGTGCGACCTTCGCACCGCCGATGAAGCGCGGCAGGGCGAGCGCGGTGGTCGCGTTCCAGCGCCAGCGCACCGGGAACAGCGGCGCATCGAGCAGGGCCTGCACCAGCACATCGCGTGCGGTGTTCGAGTGCAGGAAATGCGCGACGTCCTCCAGCGGGAAGCTGTGGCTCGTCGAGAGCGAGAGCACGATCGCGTCCTCGGTGGCGGCCGCCTGCAGCTCGAAGTTGAACGTGCGGCAGAATCGCTTGCGCAGCGCCAGCCCCCAGGCACGGTTGATGCGGCTGCCGTAGGGCGAGTGGATGATCAGCTGGGTGCCGCCGGATTCGTCGAAGAATCGCTCCATCGCGAGCTCGCGGCGCGTCGGCAGCATGCCGAATGCGGACAGTGCGTTCGCCAGATAATCGACGACCTGCTGCGCCGGCGCTTCGCCGATGCCGACGTCGTCCATCATCCAGCGCAGCGCTGAATCCGTACCGGACGCGGTCAGGCGTCGGGCGATTTCCTCGCGCAGCCGCGATACGCCGAGCGACAAGGCATCGCTTCGGCCGGGAGCTTCGCCGAGCCAGAACGGGATGTTCGGCGGCACGCCGTTCGCATCCTCGACGCGCACGCGGTCGCGCTCGACGCGCAGGATGCGGTAAGACACGTTGCCGAGCTGGAAGATGTCGCCGGCGATGCTCTCGATCGCGAAATCCTCGTTGACGCTGCCGATCGTCAGCGCGGCCGGTTCCAGCACGACCGCGTAGTCGGCGGTGTCGGGGATCGTGCCGCCGGAAGTGACCGCGGTGAGCCGTCCGCCAGCATGTCCGCGCAGCTTGCGGTTCACCGCATCGCGGTGGATGTGCGCCGAGCGCGTGCCGCGTCGGGTGGTGAATCCGTCCGCGACCATGCGCACGACGTCGTCGTAATCCTTGCGCTCGAGCTGTGCGTACGGATAGGCGCTGCGCACGAGGTCGAACAGTTCGTCTTCGCCGCATTCGCGGCTGCCCACTTCGGCGACGATCTGCTGCGCGAGCACGTCGAGCGGCGCGCGTGGAATCCTCAGCGTATCCAGCTCGCCGCGACGCACGCAGTCGAGCAAGGCCGCGCATTCGACGAGGTCGTCGCGCGATTGCGGGAACAACCGGCCTTTCGGCGTGCCGCCGACCGCGTGTCCCGAGCGGCCGACGCGTTGCAGGAAAGCTGCGATCGAACGCGGCGAGCCGAGTTGGCAGACCAGTTCGACATCGCCGATATCGATGCCCAGTTCCAGCGACGCGGTCGCGACGAGCACCCGCAGGTCGCCGCGCTTGAGCCGTTGCTCGGCGTCGAGCCGGTGTTCGCGCGCGAGGCTGCCGTGGTGCGCGGCGACCGCATCGCGACCGAGCCGCTCGCTCAGGTGCCGCGCCGCGCGTTCGGCCATGCGCCGGGTGTTGACGAAGATCAGCGTGGTGCGGTGCTCATTGACGAGTTCGACGAGCCGCGCGTACACCGATTCCCAGGCATCGGTGGACATGACTGCCGACAGCGGAACCGGAGGCACTTCGATCGCCAGATCGCGCGCTCGACCATGGCCGATGTCGACGATGGCGCAGCCGGGCGTTCCGTCGGCGGAAATCTCGCGGGTGCCGATCAGAAAGCGTCCGACCTCATCGATCGGCTTCTGCGTCGCTGACAGGCCGATGCGCGTGAGCCGTCGTCCGCACAAGGCTTCCAGACGCTCCAGCGACAACGCCAGATGGCTGCCGCGCTTGCTCGCAGCGACGGCGTGGATTTCGTCGACGATCACCGTGCGCGCAGTGGCGAGGCCTGCGCGACCGGAGTCCGAGCCGAGGAGCACGTAGAGCGATTCCGGCGTCGTGACCAGGATGTGCGGAGGCTTGCGCCGCATCGCGGTGCGTTCGCCCTGCGGAGTATCGCCGGTGCGCACGGCCGTACGGATCTCGACGTCGGGCAAGCCCATCGCGAGCAGGCGCTCGCGAATACCCGCGAGCGGCGCCTCCAGATTGATCGCGATGTCGTTCGACAACGCCTTGAGCGGCGAGACATAGACGACCGTCGTCTCGTCCGGCAGGAATCCGCCCGCCTGCTCGCCCGCTTGCACGAGTTCGTCGATCGCGGCGAGAAAGGCGGCGAGGGTCTTGCCGGAGCCGGTCGGCGCTGCGATCAACGCATGCTTTTTGGACTGGATTGCCGGCCACGCGGCGACCTGCGCTGGCGTCGGGGCGTCGAAGGTTTCCGCGAACCACGTCGCGACCGCCGGATGGAAGGCGTGCAAGGAGGCGGGCAGCTGCATGGGGATATGGGCGCTGGCGAATGGCAGCTGTCGGCTGGCTGCGGCTGCAGCAGACGAGCTTGCTGCCGTACGGCGGACGGAACTGGCTCGCGTTCGGGGCATCGAATCCATCATGGGGGCGCTGGGTGTATCGGCCAAGTGTGCGCTCCGGTCGTCTCAGAGGGTGAGACGGGTGGCCTGAGGTGGCGGGTGCGGTGGGGATAAAGTGGGCTTGCCGGAGCTTGCCCGGCAGCGGCAAGGCTGCCTTGGCGCCGTGCCATGCCGCTGTCGTTCGCCGGCAGCCACCGTTCGCGTTTTTGGGCATCATTCCCCTTTCCGGACAAAGGGCTGAGGATCGATGGCAAACAACGATGAAGCTGTAACAGGACGCAGATCGAAGCTGCCGTGGCCGACGCTTGGCTTTCTCGGCGGTCTTCTGGGCTACGCCGCGATCCGCTTCGGGATTGCCTGGTACGCATCTTCGTACGGCGGCCCCTCGCTGGCCGGTCTCGCGCGCCAGGCTTCGAGCGGCGCGCTCGATCCCTATGCTTGGGCCGTGCTCGGCATCTGCTGGCTCGGCGCAGCAGTCTCCTGGCTTGGCCGCCGCCGCAGTCGGCCATCGCCGCCGCAGGTTTCCATCGCCGAAGCGCCGGTCCCCTCACCGGCCGCCAGTCCGCAGCCGCAACCAGCCGCGCCGGAGTCGAACCCCATCGACACCGACGCCCCTGTCTGTCCCCGTTGCGGGGCAGCGATGTACAAGCGCTTCAACCAGCAGACGAGCCTGATGTACTGGGGATGCGTGATGTATCCGGCTTGCAAGGGCTCCCAGCCGCTCTGACCGGAACGGCGATCGCCACGGCTTCGATGCGGTCGTTCCGACGACCGCGCGGGCATCACACTTCCAGCCGATCGTCCGGCCGGGCCACGAGGGAGTACAGCGCGGGCATCAGGAAGATGCTGATCAGCAGTCGCGAGAGCATGCCCCAGACGATCACGATCGCGAACGGCTTCTGCGTATCCGTTCCGACACCCGTGGCCAGTGCCGCCGGCAACAGGCCCAGTGCCGCCACCAGCGCGGTCATCATGATCGGACGCAGGCGCAGGACGGCGGCTTCGCGGATCGCTTCGACCAATGGCGTTCCGCCAAGGCGCAATTCGTTGACGTAGGAGATGT
>DATHOV010000242.1:0-3846 GCA_035484515.1 Lysobacteraceae bacterium | reverse complement strand
CAGCAAGGCCTCGACCTTCGGCAGGTCGGCGACCGCACCCCAATCGTCCGAATGGCTTTGCAGGTATCCGGCCCACGCCGAGGCGAGGCCGTACATCAGCTCGGTATTGCCGTCCGATTTGACGATGGCGGAGAACACTTCGACATTCCCGTCAATGGCTGCGCACAGCGCACCGTCCTTCGCGCAGGTCGCGCGCCGGGCGTAGTCGAAGGCCTTCTTCGACATGCCCTGCGCACGCGCCTTGTCGTCGCCGGTGAAGTTGCCCGCGTAGGCGCCATCGAGCTTGGCCGCTGCGAGCAGGGTCGAGACGTTCTTGCGGTCGTCGGGTTGCCCGACGATCAGGCTGTCGAGCAGCAGCAGGTAGGCCGGCAGTCCATCGCGAACCGTCGCCGGGTCGTCGCTGTCCAGCACGGCGCTGCCCAGATTGGCAGCGAACTGATCGCTGGCCTTCTGGACCACCGAAGCGCAACCAGGCAGGACGAACAGCGTTATCAGGACGAGGCCGAGGGAAAGACCGGGATGAAATCGCATGCGTGGAATTTTCACACAGTCACACCGTCCCTGTCTTTTCGGCGGCTTCGATCGCTTCCAGCGTGTTCTGCATCAGCGTCGCGACCGTCATCGGGCCGACGCCACCCGGCACGGGCGTGATCCAGCTCGCACGCATGACTGCCTGCGCATAGCCCACATCGCCCACCAGCCGCCCATCCTCGAGCCGGTTGATGCCCACGTCGATCACCACCGCGCCCGGCTTGACCCACTCGCCCGGGATCAACCCGGGCCTGCCCACCGCAACGACCAGGATGTCCGCTTCGCCGACATGGCGCCGCAGCACATCGGGCGGAGTGAACTTGTGGCAGGACGTCACCGTGCACCCGGCGATCATCAGCTCCAGTGCCATCGGCCGGCCGACGTGGTTGGACACCCCGACGATCGTCGCGCTGGCACCGCGCACCGGGCGATCGGTATAGGCCAGCAGGGTGGTGATTCCGCGCGGCGTGCACGGACGCAGGCCGAACTGGCGCAAGGCGAGATGACCGACGTTCTCGGGATGGAAGCCGTCGACATCCTTGCGCGGGTCGATGCGATGGATCAGCCGGCTGGCGTCGGGAATGCCCGGCAGCGGCAACTGCACGAGGATGCCGTGCACGGCCGGATCGGCGTTGAGGCGGTCGATCAGGGAAAGCAACTCGGCTTCGGTGGTTGTCGCCGGCAGGTCGAAGTCCAGTGTATGGATGCCGACTTTCTCGCAGGCGCGGCGCTTGTTGCGCACGTACACGGCCGAGGCCGGATCGCTGCCGACCAGCACCACCGCCAGTCCCGGACGCGCCTTGCCGGCCGCCATGCGCGCCTCGACCCGTACCACCAGGCCGTCGAGCAGGTCTTCCGCGATCCGCTTTCCGTCGAGGATGCGGGCGGTGTGGGTTGCGGATGTCATGCGTGGAATTCGCGGCTGCGCTAGAGTCGCCCATTATCGCCGATCCGGCCCGTTCGCATGGTCAACTCCGCCGCCACGACCGATTCCGACACCACCGCGCTCGAAGCCGCCGCCTTCCGCCGGCTGCTGCATCACCTCAACGTCGAGCGGCCGGACGTGCAGAACATCGACCTGATGATCCTGGCCGGATTCTGTCGCAACTGCCTGTCGGACTGGTATCGTGAGGCCTCCGAGGCCCAGGGACGGTCGATCAGCAAGGAAGCCGCCCGCGAGGCGATTTACGGGATGCCGTTCGCGGAATGGAAGGCGAAATTCCAGAAGGATGCGACACCGGAGCAACTGGCGGCCTTCGCGGCCGTGCAACGCAGGCACACGAGCTGACGACCCACAACCCTGAAGACAGCATCGAAGGAAACGCCATGATCCACCAAGGCCACTGCCCCAAGTGCGGCAAACGCGTGTTGCATGTGCATGTCGAGGCGGTCCTCGGTATGGTCGCCAACGAGAGCAAGGCGCGCTGTCTCAGCTACAGCTGCATCCACTGCCATGTCGTACTCGGCGTGCAGATCGACCCGCGTGGAAAGCGCCGGCCGAAGCGCACCAGCGACAAGGAAGAAGCGAGCGGGAAGTAGCCCTCGAGCAAATATTCTCAGGCAAGCTCGAGGCTCCATGTGGTGAGCGCCGCAAAGACGTCATGAAAGCGATAGCCGGCTAGAGTCGGTCAGCTTCCCTTCTCCCACCGGGAGACAAATCGGCAGGACTGCCGATTTGCACGGCGAAGCCGCCCGAAGGGTGAGTCACATGGATGTGGCGAATGCACGTGCCCCGGCAGGGGCGGAAGAGGGTTCGGAGAAGCGAAGGCGCCGAAACAATCTTGGTACCCAAACATTCGCACTACTGAGGGTGAACCGAACCCTCACCCCAACCCCTCTCCCGGAGGGAGAGGGGCTCAAGCTTGGTACCCAAACATTCGCACTACTGAGGGTGAACCGAACCCTCACCCCAACCCCGTTGCTAGGCTCGTTCCTCGCCAAGCAACCCCCGGCCCACGCCTTTCGGCGTGGGCGCTCAGCGGCGCGCGAGCCAGTGGCTCGCAAGCAGCGCCGCTTCGCCCCGGAGGGAGAGGGGCTCAAGAAGGCGGCCGGCTCAGGCGCCGGAGCAGAACGCAGCGTAATCGATGTAGCCGGGGAACGGCCTGCCGGCGGCACACACCGGACATTCCGGATCGGGCGCAAGACGCGTCTCGCGGAAGCGCATCGCAAGCGCATCGAAGTGCAGCAATCGCCCGGCCAGCGACTGGCCCAGACCCAGAACCAGCTTGATCGCCTCGGTCGCCTGCAACAGGCCGATCACGCCCGGCAGCACGCCGAGCACCCCGGCTTCGGCGCAGTTCGGCGCTGCTTCCGGCGGCGGCGGCTCGGGAAACAGGCAGCGATAGCAGGGCGCGATGCCGCGATGCAGGCCTGCATCGAACACGCTGACCTGCCCTTCGAAGCGATGCACCGCGCCGTACACCAGCGGCTTGGCCAGCTTCACGCAGGCGTCGTTGAGCAGGTAGCGCACCGCGAAATTGTCGGCGCCATCGACCACCACATCGGCTTGCGCGAGGAAGCGCTCGACATTGGCCGAGGTCACGCGTTCGGGAACGGTTTCGATCTTCGTGCGCGGGTTCAGCGCGGACAGGGCGATGCGTGCCGATTCGGTCTTGGCCACGCCGATGCGCGCATCGGTATGCAGGATCTGCCGTTGCAGGTTGCTGCGATCCACCCTGTCGTCGTCGGCCAGCACCAGGGTGCCGATGCCGGCAGCGGCCAGGTAGAACGCGACCGGCGAGCCGAGGCCGCCCGCCCCGACCAGTGCGATGCGTGCGGCTTCGAGCTTGCGCTGCCCTGCCTCGCCGACTTCGGGCAGTTTCAGATGCCGCGAATAGCGCTCGTAGAAATCCGCATCATCGACAGGCTTGACGATCGGCAGCCCTTCCGCGACCCAGCGGATGGTGCCGCCAGCGACCGAGGCCACGTTCGCGTAGCCCTGCGATTGCAGGGCCTGGGCTGCGCGCAGCGAACGTGCGCCGCTCTGGCAGATGATCACGACGTCGGCATGGATATCCGGCAAGGTCGCAGCCGGATTCGCTTCGAGTTCCGCCCTGGCCACGCCGAGCGCGCCTTCGGCCTGGCCCGTCGCGCGCTCGAAGGATTCGCGCACGTCCACGAGCACGGCGCCAGCACGCGCACGCCGGCGTGCCTCGATGGGAGTGATTTCCTGGATGCGCTGTCCGCTCACCCGGCGATTATCCGCCGCGCGGATCAGTAGCGCAGCACTTCGACGAGGTCGCCCTCATGCAATCGCAATGCTCCTTCGGCCAGCACGATCAGGCAATCGCTGTCGGCTGCGCCACGCAGGCGATG
>DATHOV010000241.1:0-4849 GCA_035484515.1 Lysobacteraceae bacterium | reverse complement strand
AGCAGATGGTCGCGCGCCTGCGCGGCGGTTCGGCGATCGGTGTGTTTCCCGAAGGCGGTACCGGCGATGGCCATGTGTTGCGCGTGTTCCATGCGCGCATCCTGCAGACCGCAGTGGATGCCGGCGTGCCGGTGCAGCCGGTCGCGCTGTGCTATGGCACGCGTGGCGATGCGCAGGCGCAGGTCGCGTTCGCGCAGGACGAACAGTTCCTGCCCAACTTCCTGCGCCTGCTCGGCGATCGCCCCCGCGATGCGCAGGTGCATTTCCTCGAACCCATCGTGCCGGTCGCCGGCGGCCGTCGCGGCATGGCCGAGCGCGCGCGCGCGCAGATCGCGCAGGCGCTGGAAACATGATCGAGGCGAGCGACTACGCGCCGCCGACCTGGCTGCGCGGCCCGCATGTGCAGTCGGTGCTTTCCTCCAGTCCGCTGCGCCGCCGTCGTGGCGCGCGCGCGTTGCAGCGTCTCGGCACACAGACCACGGAAGTCGTCCTCGATGCCGGCGATGGCGTGCGCCTGCAGGGTTTCCATTCCATCCTGCCACGCGCACCGCGCGGGCTGGTGCTGCTGCTGCACGGCTGGGAGGGCAGCGTCGAGTCCGGCTACATGCTGCATACCGCGGCGATGCTGCTGGAAGCGGGTTTCGACGTGTTCCGGCTGAACTTCCGCGACCACGGCGATACCCACCACCTCAACGAAGACCTGTTCCATTCCTGTCGGCTAACCGAGGTACTCAACGCGGCCCGCGCGGTCGCGGAGCGGATCCCGGTGCGCCCCTTCCTCGCCGCGGGCTATTCGCTGGGCGGGAACTTCGCGCTGCGCATCGCGCTGCACGCGCCGACCGTCGGCATCCCGCTCACGCACGCCGCCGCGGTCTGCCCGGTGATCGATCCGTCCGCGGGGCTTTCCGCGCTCGAGACTGCGATGCCGCTGTATCACTGGTATTTCATGCACAAGTGGCGCGGCTCGCTGCGGCGCAAGCGTGCGCTGTTTCCGAAGCGCCACGATTTCGACGACGCCACCTTGAAGCAGGGCATGCGCGGGCTGACCGCGTGGATGGTCGAGCGTTACACCGACATGGGCCTGCTGGACAACTACCTCGACGGCTACACGATCGCCGGCAACCGCCTCGCCGGTCTCCAGGTTCCGGTGAGCATCCTCACCGCCGAGGACGATCCGGTGATCCCGATCGCTGATTTCCGCCGCCTGCAACTGCCCACGCATTCGCGTCTGGAGATCGCGCCGTTCGGCGGCCACTGCGGCTTCCTCGAAGGCATCCATCTGCAGGGCTTCGCCGAGAAGTGGGTGCGCGCGCGCCTGCTCGAAGCGCTCACGGGCCGACAGCAGTTGCCAGATGCCGGAGGGAGCTGAGCCGGACGGCCGGGCCGCCTGACCCGTCGCGGTACAATGCGCGTCTTTCCCTTACGGATCATCCGGCATGTTGCAAGACGTGATCGAATCCCTGCGCCAGAATGCGCCCGATGCGCTGGCGCTTGCGCGCGCCGAGGTCGATGCCGCGCCCGGGAATGCCGAGGCCCACCACCTGCTCGGACTCGCTCAGCGCGTGACGGGCGATGTGGCAGCCGCGCGCGCCAGCTTCGACAAGGCGATCGAGCTGGCGCCCAACGAACCGGTCTATCACCTGAGCCGCGCCCTGCTCGCACGCGCGCAAGGCGATCTCGCACTCGCCGACAGCGCGAGCGCTCGCTCGCTGGCGCTCGATCCGAACCGGTTCGACACGTACCTGTTGCGTATCCAGCTTGCGCTCGCGGCCGGCGATTTCGCCGAAGCCGAGCGTCAGATCGAAATGGCCGAGCGAGCCGACCGGGAACACCCGCAACTGCTCTTTCTGGCAGGGCAGGTGGCGCTGCTGAAAGGCGACGGCGAACGCGCGGTCAGGTTGCTGGGCACGGCTGCCATCGAACAGCCGCGCGACGCGCAGGTGTTTGCGACCCTGGGCATGGCGTATCAGCAGCAGGGTCATTTCGCATTCGCCGAACAGGCCTTGCGCAAGGCGCTCGAACTGGATCCGGACCAAACGCGATGGCGGCGCCTGCTGGTCGAGGCTCTCTCCAGCCAGAACCGCAACGACGCGGCCGAAGCCGAACTTGCGGTCTATCGAAAGGACCATCCGCAGGATCCGGGCGGCATGGCGCTGCAGGGGGAACTGCGCCTGCGCGCCGGTCAAACGGCCGCCGCGCTCGCCGATTTCCGCGCCGCGCTCAGGCAGATGCCGCGCGACATGCGTGCACTCGCGGGGCTGCAGAACACCCTGGTGGCGATCGGCGATCCCGCGTTGATGCGTGGCGCCTGGGAAGGCGTCCTGCAGGACGAAGCCGGGCTGGACACGATATGGATGACGCGCCTGCTCGCCAGCGCCGACGATGCGGACTACGACGACGTCCTGCGCCGTTGGCGCGCAGCCCTGCCCACCAGCGTCCCGGCGCGGCTTCATCAGGCGCGACGCGACGGATACATCGGACGCGACGATGAGGCGGAAGCGGACTACGACGCTGTGCTTGCATCCGCGCCGACCCAGTTCGAGGCATTGACCGGCAAAGCGGCCATCGCGCTCCACCGCGATCCGGCCGCGGGCATCCTGCGGCTCGATGCGCTGATCGCGCAAGCCTCGCCTCTGCAGGCGCCCGCTGCGCTCGCGATCCGCGGGCAGGCGCGCGACCGTCTGGGGCAGCTGCCGGAAGCGATCGCGGACTGGCAGCAGGCGAGAGCTGCGTTCGGAACCGATCCAGTCGATCGTCCCCTGCCGCCGGCAACAGCCAATGCCCTGATAGCCAATCTGCCGCCCGACCCGGCCGAAGCCCAAGTCGTGATGCTGTGGGGCGCGCCGGGCAGCGGCTCGGAGCGGATCGTTGCGGCCTTGCGGACGGTGTCCACAAGACCATTGCTGCAACCTGCAGATGCAAGAACCGTTTCGCCGCGCAAGCCGAACTACCCGGAATCCTTCGTCGCGCGCGCCCTGAATGCGGCCGAATTGCCCGGCGTCGTGAACGAAATGGTTCCGGTGTACGCCCGGATGCTCGAACCGCACCTGACGCAGGGTCGGAAGGGCGTATTCGACTGGCTGGCGCAATGGGATGCGCGCATGGTGCCCGCGCTGCGCCGCGTATTGCCGGGTACGCGCCTGATCGCGACGATCCGCGATCCGCGCGACATGCTGCTGAACTGGCTGGCGTTCGGCGCGCAGGCGGATCTGAAGTTCGGCGATCCGATCGTCTCGGCACGCTGGCTCGCAGGCCAGCTCGAACACCTGCTTTTCAGCCGCGACGATCTCCACCTGCCGGTATTGATCGTGGAGATGGATCGATTCGACGCCGACCCTGCTGCAGGCGTCAAGGAAATAGCCGCATTTGCCGGCCTGTCGTCCGCTCCCGACCCGCAGCCTGCAGTGCGCATGCAGGTGGACAGCTGGCGCCTGCCGACCCTGCTTCCGGTCGGCCGCTGGCGCGCCTACCACGAGCTGCTGGCGGGGGCCTTCGACGTGCTCGCACCCGTGGCTGAACGGCTGGGCTACCCGCGCTCGTAGGCGCCATCGCGAAGCGTTAGCATCGACCCGACCCGGGAGAAGCGGCCATGCGTCTATCGCTGACTTCATTGCTCGTGCTGTGCTGCGCACCGGCGATCGCGTTCGCCGCGCCGACGCCCACGCAACTGGCCGCGCAGTTGCATGTGCCACCCGGATTCACGGTCACGCTGTTCGCACAAGGCGTACCCAATGCGCGCGAGATGGCCTGGGGCGATCGCGGCACCTTGTTCGTCGGTTCGAACGACGCGGGCAAGGTGTATGCGCTGCGCGACGACCACCATGACGGTCGCGCCGACAGCGTCCGCGTGATCGCGAGCGGATTGCGCGATCCGCTCGGGATCGCCTTCCGCAATGGCGCGCTGTACGTCAGTGCGATCGACCGCATCCTGCGCTACGACGGCATCGAGGCGAAACTCGATGCGCCGCCGTCGCCGGCCGTCGTCGTCGCCGATCTGCCGACCGAAGCGCACCACGGCGGCCGTTACCTTGCGTTCGGCCCGGACGGCAAGCTGTACGTACCCATCGGCGCGCCGTGCAACGTCTGCGACCGGCCCGGCTACGCCAAGCTCACGCGCATGATTTCCGACGGCGGCGCGCGCGAGGATGTCGCGCTGGGCATCCGCAACACCGTGGGCTTCGCCTGGAATCCGCAGACGCAGCGCCTGTGGTTCACCGACAACGGCCGCGACCTGATGGGCGACGACGTCCCCGACGACGAGTTGAACGTGATCACCAAGCCGATGCAGCACTTCGGCTTTCCCTATTGCCATGCCGGCGACGTGCCCGATCCCGAATTCGGCAAGGGCAAGTCGTGCCGCGACTACACGCCACCTATCGCGAAACTCGGCGCGCACGTCGCCGCGCTCGGCATCGCGTTCTACACGGGCAGGATGTTTCCCGCCGAATACCGCGGCAATGCCTTCATCGCCGAGCACGGCTCGTGGAACCGCTCGACGAAGAGCGGCTATCGGGTCGTGCGCGTCGAGACCGATGGCGACAAGGTCGTGCGCGTCACGCCCTTCCTCACCGGCTTTCTCGACGGGCAGACCACGCTCGGTCGTCCGGATGCGGTGATCGTCGCGTCGGATGGATCGCTGCTGGTGTCCGACGACTTCCAGGGCGCGATCTACCGCATCGCCTGGTCGGGCGATCGGCGCTAGTCTTCATCGCGGCGCTCGCTCCGGTCTACACTTGTCCGCAGGAGCGGAGGCCACTGCGAGCCGACCGTCTCGACAGGGGCGCGCGCGATGGGACTGGACATCCGCAGCACGATCACGATCTCCGCCGTGCTGTCGTTGATGATGGCG
>DATHOV010000240.1:0-3229 GCA_035484515.1 Lysobacteraceae bacterium | reverse complement strand
CCGCCACCGCTGAGTTTCTGCTTGGCCGCCTCGAGTTCGCTGGCGGTCGCGTAGGGGCCGAGACGGACGCGGTGCATTTCGCCGCTCGGGGTCTGCACGGTCTCGACGTGGCCGATCAGGCCGAGCATCGCGATGCGCGCCTTGAGGTCGTCGGCCTGTTCGTTGTTGCGGAATGCGCCGGCCTGCAGCAGATACTGGCCGCTCTTCGGCTCGGAGGCATCGGTCGAGGCGGGTGCTGCATTCGTCGCATTCGTCGCGATTGCGGTCGGTGGTGTCGATGGGCTCGTGCCCGCGCTCGCGGTTGCAGCGGTGTTCGTCGTCTTCGTGCCGGAAGCAGATGGCATTGCGACGTTCGCCGCCGTGTTCGTCGGATTGGACGTATTCGGCGTGCTCGATGTGCCCGGAGTGTTTGCGGTGTTCGTCGTCGCTCCGGGCGATGCGGCGCCGGAAGCCGCGCCGGAGGCCAGCGCCGCCTGTTGCTTCGACGCGAGGTTCGCGGCCGCCTCGGCCTTGACCTGCGCGCTGAGCTCCTCGTCGGGGATGACGACTTCCCGCTCGGGCAGCACGGCGTAGAAATCGAACTTCGGCTTCTTCGGCCCGATGGGAGGCGGATTACCTTCGGGCACGGCCGGCGAGGCGTTCGCGGTCGGCGGTTGCGCTGCGGGATTCGGATGCGGCAGCAGGTCGTCGACGCCGTGCGGCATCTTCACCCACGCCGTCACCGCGACCGCACCACCGATCAGCAGTCCGGCCAGCAGCCACACATAGCCGGGAACCGACGGTTCGTCCTTGCGTCGTGCCTGTTTCTTGCCGCGTTTTGCCGCCATCTCACATCACCTCGGGGGCGCCGACGCCCAGCAGATCCAGTCCGTTCGCGAGCACCTGGCGCGCGGCAACCGCAAGCGCGAGGCGCGCATCGCGCAGCGCCGCGTCGTCGGCCACCAGTACCGGCTGCGCGTGGTACCAGGTGTGGAACGCATTCGCGAGTTCGCGCAGGTAGTGCGACAGCAGGTGCGGTTCGAGCTGCGCTGAGGCAGTTTCGACGATCTCGGGATAGCGCGAGAGCTCGACCATCAGCGCCTGCTCGGATGCATCCGAGAGCCGCGACAGGTGGGCGATGCCGTTGGCCTGGTCGTATGCGAATCCCTTCTCGCCGCACTGGCGCAGCAGGCTGCACACGCGCGCATGCGCGTACTGCACGTAGAACACCGGGTTGTCGTTGCTCTGCGAACGCGCCAGGTCGATGTCGAAGGTGAGCTGCGAATCGGACTTGCGCGCGACCAGGAACCAGCGCGTCGCGTCGCGGCCGGCTTCGTCGATCAGGTCGCGCAGGGTGAGGTAGCTGCCGGCGCGCTTGGACAGTTTCACCTCCTCGCCGCCGCGCATCACCGTGACCATCTGGTGCAACACGTATTCCGGCCAGTTCTTCGGGATGCCGCGTTCGAGCGCCTGCAGGCCCGCGCGCACACGCGCCAGCGTGCCGTGGTGATCGGCGCCGAGTTCGGTGACCGCGCGCATGTAGCCGCGCTGCCATTTGCTGAAGTGGTAGGCGACGTCCGGCACGAAGTAGGTGTACGTGCCGTCGGACTTGCGCATGACGCGGTCCTTGTCGTCGTCGAAATCCGTGGTCCGCAGCCACAGTGCGCCGTCGAGTTCGTAGGTATGGCCGCCGGCCTTCAATGCGGCGACGGTCGCCTCGACCTGGCCGTCGCCGTACAGCGAGGATTCGAGGAAGAACACGTCGAAGCCCACGCCGAACGCGGCGAGGTCGTCGTTCTGTTCGGCGCGCAGCGCGGCGACGGCGTACTGGCGGATCGCGCCGAGGTCGTTCGGATCGCGCGAGGAA
This sequence comes from Lysobacteraceae bacterium, assembly GCA_035484515.1. Classification (GTDB taxonomy): domain Bacteria; phylum Pseudomonadota; class Gammaproteobacteria; order Xanthomonadales; family Xanthomonadaceae; genus SZAS-103. The sequence goes on along the minus strand of DATHOV010000240.1, from coordinate 1,383 downwards.
GCGACCACGCCGGACTCCGACTTCGCCGGCTTGCCGAGCAGGTAGTTGCGCGCGAGGTCGAGGATGTAGTCGCCGCGATAGCCGTCCTCCGGCCAGCCCGGATCGTCCGGGAACACCCCCTTGCATCGCGCCTGCACGGACCTGGCGAGGTTGTCGATCTGCGCGCCCGCATCGTTGTAGTAGAACTCGCGCATCACGCTCCAGCCGGTCGCGGCGAGCAGACGTGCGAGGGTGTCGCCGATCGCCGCGGCGCGGCCGTGGCCGACGTGCAGCGGGCCGGTGGGATTCGCCGAAACGTACTCGACGCCCACGCGCACGCCCTTGCCGGCGTTGCTGCGGCCGTAGTCGTGGCCGCGCGCGAGCACGCCCGCGGCTTCACGCTGCCACGCCGCGTCGCTCAGGAAGACGTTGATGAAGCCGGGGCCGGCGATCTCGACCTTGGCGATGTCGTCGTTCACGGGCAGCGCATTCACGATCTGCTGCGCGAGCGCGCGCGGATTGGTCTTGGCAGGTTTCGCCAGCGCCATCGCGATGTTGGTCGCGAAGTCGCCGTGCTCGCGGGTCTTCGTGCGATCGACCGCGATGGTTGGAAGGGCGATCTCGGCCGGCAACGTGCCGGATGTGCGCAATGATTCGATCGCGTTCGTCAGCAGCGCGCGAAGGGTGTCTTTCACTCGGAAGTCCCGCAGATGTTCAACCACCGCATAGTCTAGCGGCTCGCGGCCGGGAAATAAGCGTCGACCGTCATTCAGTGCATGCGCAGCCAGAGCGGAGCTGCGGGATCAGCACCCCGACAATTGCCGGTACACGTCGATCACCGCCTCGCCGCTGGCCGGCGGCTCCACGGCGAAATGGGTCCGCAGTGCCGCGCTCACCGCGCGTACGCGCGGGGCGTTGGCGGCCTTGCCGGCGCCGAACACCCGCTCGCCCTCGCGCGAGGTGAAATGGTGCAGTTCGAAGAAGTAGCGCTCCTGGCCGTTGCTCAGGAAGCCCAGGCAGGGTTGCGCCGATGCCTCCGAACCGACCGTGCGGTGCTCGCGCATCTCGCGCTCGCGGCACAGGCGGATCGCGCTGTCGGCCAGTTCGGCGAAGGGCTCGCCGGCGTTCGCGGTGTCCAGGTCGGCGGCGATGCGTGCAAGGATCAGGGCGTGCTCGATCATCGGATCGTGCCGCCAGTCAGGGCTGACCTGGTCGAGCCAGCCTGGCAGGTAGCGGGCGAGCGCGCCGCCGCCGATCGCCGCCTCGGCCGAGTTCTCGATCGGACGAGCGAACAGGCCGAATGTGCTGCCGGCGATCGCCAATTCCATCGAGACGTACAGCGTGCGGTCGCGTTCGCGCTCGAAGCCGCAGGCATCGAGGATGCGCAGGGTCTCGGCAATGCTC
>DATHOV010000239.1:0-4460 GCA_035484515.1 Lysobacteraceae bacterium | reverse complement strand
CGACGCCGGTCGGCCCGAGGAACAGAAAGGAACCGTTCGGACGGTTCGGATCGGACAGGCCCGCGCGCGAACGCCGGATCGCGTCGCTGACGGCCTTGACCGCCTCGTCCTGGCCGACCACGCGGGCATGCAGCGCGCCCTCCATCTTCAGCAGTTTCTCGCGTTCGCCCTCGAGCATCTTGCTGACCGGAATGCCGGTCCAGCGCGAGACGACTTCGGCGATCTCCTCGGCGGTGACCTTGTCCTGGAGCAGGGTGAAGCCCTCGGTCTCGGCTTCCTGCGCTGCCTTGAGCTGCTTCTCCAGCGCGGGCAGCCTGCCGTACTGGATCTCGCTCATCGCAGCGTAATCCTGGCGGCGCTGAGCGGCTTCGAGTTCCAGGCGTGCGGCCTCGATCTGTTCCTTGACCTTGGTCGCGCCCTGCAGCGTCGCCTTTTCGGCTTTCCAGACTTCCTCGAGGTCGTTGAACTTGCGTTCCAGCGACTCGATCTCGGACTCGAGATCCTTCAGCCGCTGCTTCGACTCCTTGTCCTTCTCCTTTTTCAGCGCCTCGCGCTGGATCTTGAGCTGGATCAGGCGCCGCTCCATGCGGTCCATTTCCTCGGGCTTGGAATCGATCTCCATGCGGATGCGCGAGGCGGCCTCGTCCATCAGGTCGATGGCCTTGTCGGGTAACTGGCGGTCGGCGATGTAGCGATGCGAGAGCGTGGCCGCGGCAACGATCGCCGGATCGGTGATCTCGACGCCGTGGTGCACCGCGTAGCGTTCCTTCAGACCGCGCAGGATCGCGATCGTGTCCTCCACGCTCGGCTCGCCGACGAACACCTTCTGGAAGCGGCGCTCGAGCGCGGCATCCTTCTCGACGTACTTGCGGTATTCGTCGAGCGTGGTCGCGCCGATGCAGTGCAGCTCGCCGCGCGCGAGCGCAGGCTTGAGCATGTTGCCGGCATCCATCGAACCTTCGGCCTTGCCCGCGCCTACCATCGTATGCAGCTCGTCGATGAACAGGATCACGTTGCCTTCCTGTTTCGCGAGGTCGTTGAGCACGCCCTTGAGGCGCTCTTCGAATTCGCCACGGAACTTCGCGCCGGCGATCAGCGCGCCCATGTCGAGCGAGAGCACGCGTCGGCCGCGCAGTCCTTCGGGCACTTCGTTGTTGACGATGCGTTGCGCGAGTCCTTCGACGATGGCCGTCTTGCCCACGCCCGGCTCGCCGATCAGGACAGGGTTGTTCTTCGTGCGCCGCTGCAGCACCTGGATCGTGCGACGGATCTCCTCGTCGCGGCCGATCACCGGATCGAGCTTGCCGCTCTCGGCGCGGGCGGTGAGGTCGATGCAGTATTTCTCCAGGGCCTGACGAGCCTCCTCGGCGGTCGCTTCGTTGACGTTCTCGCCGCCACGCAGCTTGCTGATCGCGGCTTCGAGCCGGTTCCTGTCCGCGCCACCTGCGTGCAGCAACTTGCCGACCTCGCCCTTGTCGTCCAGCGCGGCCAGCACGAACAGTTCCGTGGCGATGAAGGCATCGCCTCGCTGTTGCGCGAGCTTGTCGGCGAGGTTGAGAAGGCGCGCGAGATCGTTCGACACATTCACATTGCCTTCCTGTCCCTTCACCGTGGGCAGGTAGTCGATCAGCTCGCCCAGCCGGGCACGCAAGGTCGCGACGTCGACCCCGGCCTGCGCGAGCAGCGGTTTCGTGCTGCCGCCGGATTGATCGAGCAGGGCGACCAGCAGATGCGCCGGTTCGATGACGTTGTGGTCGCGTCCGACCGCCAGCGACTGCGCGTCGGCGAGCGCCTGCTGGAAGCGCGATGTCAGTTTGTCCATTCGCATGTCGAATTCCCGCCGTTCAATATCCGTCGTTTCTCTGGGGCAGCAACGCGCGATCCGCGTCTGGCCGGACCGGGCCGGGAAGCATGTGGACCCAGATGGCTTGCGTGTCGCAGGATGCCCGATTCATGCGGGTCGATGAAGGCCATTTCAAGCGCCGCGGCTGCGCGTGCCGTGCGCATGTGCTAGGTTTTCCACCCTTTCGCTCTCCCGTCACGGATGCCCGCCCCTACCCCATCCGCCGCATCCGTCGAGGTCGATCGCATTTTCCTCGACGCGCGGGAACATGCACGTTCCGGCCGGATGGCCGCAGCGGAAGAGGGGCTGGGCCGGGTCCTCGAAATACGCCCCGATCATGCCGACGCGTTGCGCCTTCTGGCCCGCATCAAGAATGCGCGCGGCGACAGGGACGAGGCGGTCATCCTGTTCAGCAGGGCCGCCAGGGCCGCACCGCAGAACGTGGGCGTGCTCGCGGAACTGGGAGTCACCTATCAGGCCGCGGAACGCTTCGATGCAGCGCGTTACACGCTCGAACGCGCGGCAGGAATGAGCGCCGGACGCAATCCATCGATCCGCCTGCTGCTCGCGCATGCGCTCGAACTCGATGCGCGCCCGGAGCTCGCCCTGCTCCACTATTTCCGTGCGATGCTCGAAGCACGCCAGGCAAGGCGCTGGACCGATCCCGGCGACGCTGCGCCCGACGCGGACCGCCTGATTCCGCATGCCAGACACTTTATGGCCGAGCAACGACGTGCCTGGTTCGAACGCGCGCTCGATCCCTTGCGGCGACTGACGCCGACGGCAAACCTGGACCGGATCGACGCGGCGCTGGCCATGCATCTGGGAGAACGCGACCTCGTACCCGGCGATCCGCGCCAGCAGGCGGGCATCTTCCACGTCCCGGGAATTCTGGCCGCATGTTTTCCGGACGTGCGCTTCGACTGGCTCGCGCAGGCCACGGCTTCGCTCACGGGCCTCGGCGACGAGATCGAGGCCTGCCTGGCGGCAGCGCCGCCGGGTGCCGACGCGGGCGTGGTACGGCGGGCGGTGCACCGACGCGGGAACGTCCAGTACGAAGCCCGCCGGCACGCACCGCGCCTGCTCTCATTGCTCGACGACCTTCCGCTCGCGCGCATTCCGAACAATGCACCCGATGTCGACATCGTCGCGCTTCCGGCCGGTACCCGCATGGCGGGAGATCGCGGCCGGATGAATTCGCGCTGCCTGGCGATCATCCATCTCGACGGCGGCGAAATCGAGATGATCGTTGGCGGTGAGTCGCGCATGCTCGCCGCCCGCGCGCATCTCGTGCTCGATCCGAGCTTCGGCGTCGAATACCGCAATGCCAGCGCGACGCGGGCACGGCTCCTGGTCCTCGATGTCTGGCATCCCGATCTGTCCGATGTCGAGCAACAGGCGCTGTCGGCGTTGATCGTCGCGGCGTTAGACTTCGATACCCGCATGCAGGAACTGGCCTGAATGAATGCCGCCATGCCATCCGCGTCCGATGCATTGCCCGTGCGCGATCTGGCCCGTTACGTGCAGTGCTTCGACCATGCGCTGGACCCCGCCTTCTGCGCGCAGATGATCGAATCGTTCGAGAAGCTCTCGCGACTCCACGATCGCAACGGCCGTGGCGTCATCACCAGCCTCACGGACAGCTCGTGGACCGAGCTCAACGTAAGCAAGCTGGCCGATGCAGGCATGCTCGACCTCTTTCGCGGGCAGGTGTTCCGCTTCCTCGAGCAATACAACGCGCTACTCGGCCTGACCCTGCCGATCCCGGCACGTGAGCGACTGGAAAACCTGCGCATCAAGCGTTACTTCGTCGAGAGCCACGACCAGTTCCAGCCCCATTTCGACGCGCTCGACTACACGAGCAACCGTTACCTCGTCTTCCTCTGGTACCTGAACGACGTCGCCGAAGGCGGCGAAACCGACTTCCCCGACCTCGGACTGCGCGTCGGCGCGCGGGCTGGCCGCCTGCTCGTGTTTCCGCCGTACTGGATGTTCCAGCACGCCGGGCTTCCGCCGAAGTCCAACGACAAGTACATCATCTCGACGTACCTGCTGTTCTGACCCGTTACCGGGTGCAATCGGAAACGGATGCAATCAGGCACGGATGTAGATCAGGCTCGCCATCCGCCCCGTGCGTCCGTCGCGACGAAACGAGTAGAAGCGTTGCGGATCGGAGATCGTGCACAGGTCACCGCCATGCACGCTGGTTACGCCGATACGTCCGAGACGCAATCGCGCGAGCGCGTACAGATCGCAGAACCAGTGGCCCGTACGCATCGCCGCGAAAGCGTTCGCCGCGGCCGGATCGCGGTCCACAAAGGCCGCCCGCACTTCCCCGCCGACTTCGTAAGCCTGCGATCCTGCGGCCGGCCCGAACCACGCGAGAAGTTTTTCCGGCGCGATGCGCATGCCTTCCACCGTGCGTTCGAGCACGCCCCCGGCAAGCCCGCGCCAGCCGGCGTGCGCTGCGCCGACCGCGGCGCCGTCGTCGCTGCAGAACAACACCGGCAAGCAGTCCGCGGTGAGAATGGCCAGCACCACGCCCGGCGACGTCGTCACCGCGGCGTCGGCCTCGGGTTCCTCGTCGGTCCCGGAGGCATCGTCGACACGTACGACA
>DATHOV010000238.1:0-6177 GCA_035484515.1 Lysobacteraceae bacterium | reverse complement strand
ATGCCGGAGCGATGGCGGATCGGCCAGCCGAAGGCGGCGAGCATGCTCTCGGTGTAGTCGCGGGTGGGCTGCCGTTCGCGCACGCGGGTCGTGCCCTGCGCGTACAGGCCGGCCAGCAGCACCGCGGATTTCACCTGCGCGCTCGCGACCGGCAATTCGTAGTCGAAGCCGCGCAGTCCGCCGCTCACATGGATGCGCAGCGGCGGAAGACCGCCAGCATCGGAGTCGATGACCGCTCCCATCCGCGCGAGCGGATCGATCACGCGTCCCATCGGTCGCCGCGACAGCGAGGCATCGCCGGTCAGCACGCTCTCGAAACCCTGCCCTGCGAGCAGCCCGCACAGCAGGCGCATGCCGGTGCCGGCGTTGCCGCAGTCGAGCGGCTGCACACTGCCGCGCAGGCCGTGCAGTCCCACGCCGTGGACGATGCGTTCGCCGTCCGAGGGCGCGTCGATGCGCACGCCGAGCTGGCGCAGGATCGCGGCCGTCGCGCGGGTGTCTTCGCCTTCGAGGAAGCCCCGGATGTGGGTGGTGCCCTCGGCGATCGCGCCGAGCATCAACGCGCGGTGCGAGATCGACTTGTCGCCGGGCACGCGCAGTTCGCCGCGCAGCGGTGCGCCGCGTGCGGCGATCCAGTCGACCCGGACCTCGCTCACGGCAGCGCATCCAGCAGGCGCTGGTTCTCCGCGCGCGTGCCGACGCTGATGCGCAGGCAATCGGAAAGGCCATAGCCGCCCATCGGCCGCGCGATCACGCCACGTTCGAACAGGGCGCGTTCGACCGGCGCGGCATCCTGCCTGAAATCGATCAGCACGAAGTTCGTCTGCGAGGGCAGCACGCACAGGCCGCGTTCGCGCAGGCGTGCGGCCAGCCATTCGCGTTCGTCGCGGTTCCACGCGCGCGCGCGTTCGACATGGGCCTGGTCGCCAAGCGCGGCCTCGGCGGCGGCCAGTGCGAGTCCGTTGACGTTGAACGACTCGCGCAGGCGTTCGAGGACCGCGATGACCTCCGGCGACGAGATCGCGTAACCGATGCGCAGGCCCGCGAGCGCATAGGCCTTCGAGAAGGTCCGCGTGACCACCATGTTCGGGTGCGTCTGCAGCAGACGCAGTGCGCTGTGCAGTTCCGGCACGGTGACGTATTCCGCGTACGCCTCGTCGATCACGATCAGGGTCGTGGCCGGCACGCGTTGCAGGAACCGGTCCAGCGCCGCGTCGTCGAACCAGGTCCCGGTCGGGTTGTTCGGATTGGCGAGATAGACGATGCGCGTATCGGCGCGTATCGCAGTGGCCATGGCATCGAGGTCGTGGCCGCGCGGCATCGTCGCGTGATCGCGCGGCAGCGCCGGAACGCGGATCGCGACTGCGCCCGCGGCGGCGGTCGCGATCGGGAACACGGCGAATCCGAATTCGGAGAACACCACCGAGGACCGCGCATCGGCGAAGCACTGCGCGATCAGCATCAGCAGTTCGTGCGAGCCGTTGCCGAGCGCAATCTGCCTCGCATCGATATCGTGAAGGACAGCCAGCGCCGCCTTCAGCGCGCCACCCTGCGGATCGGGATAACGGAACGCCTCGGGCAGTGCGGAATGGATCGCGGCGATTGCGTGCAGGCTCGGGCCGAGCGGATTCTCGTTCGATCCCAGTTCGGCGATCGCGCTACCGAAGCGCCTGCGCAATGCCGGCAGGTCGTGGCCCGGATCGTAGGCGCGCAACGCGCGCGTGGCCGTGTTCGCCAGCGCTGCCGCGTCGAAAGCCTCGCTCACAGCACCGCCACCGGATACGAGCCGAGGATCTTGATCTGCGCCGCACGCGGCTCGAGTTCGGCGAGCGCGGCCTTCATCGGCGCGTCGTCGACATGGCCGTCGAGATCGATGAAGAACGCGTATTCCCACTTCGCGTGGTGCGAGGGCCGCGACTCGATCCGGTTCATGCTGATGCCGTGCTGTGCGAACGGGCTGAGCACATGGAACAACGCGCCGGGCTGGTCGCGGATCGAGACCAGGATCGAGGTGCGGTCGTGGCCGCAGGAAGGAAAGGTCTTGCGGCCGAGCACGAGGAAGCGCGTGGTGTTGTCGTCGCGGTCCTCGATCGGGCTCATCACGACCTTCTTCAGGCCGTAGACATGCGCTGCCGCCTCGCCGGCGATCGCCGCGGCGTCGTCGGCGTTGCGAGCGCGGCGTGCGGCCTCGGCATTGCTCGACACTGCGATCTTCTCGGCTTTCGCCAGGTTCGCCCGCAGCCAGCCCTTGGTCTGCGCGAACGATTGCGGATGCGAATAGACGCGCTCGATGTCCTCGATGTGGCCCGAGCGCGACAGCAGGTACTGGCGCACGCGCAGCTCGACCTCGCCGCAAATCTTCACGTTCGAGGTCAGGAACATGTCGAGGGTGACCTGGATCGTGCCCTGCCCCGAGTTCTCGACCGGCACCACGCCGAAGTCCGCGTGCCCGGCCTCGACTTCCTGGAACACTTCCTCGATGCTCGCCAGCGGCAATCCGTGCGCGGAATGGCCGAAGTGCTTGCGCACCGCCTGTTCGCTGAAGGTGCCTTCGGGCCCGAGATAGCCGACTTTCAACGGCTCCTGCTGCGCCAGGCATGCCGACATGATTTCGCGGAACACGCGTACCAGCACTTCGTCCGCGAGCGGGCCCTGGTTGCGGTCGATCACCATCCGCAACACCTGCGACTCGCGCTCGGGGCGGTAGTAATCGACCGCGGCGGCGAGCTTGCCCTTGGCCTTGCCGACCTGGAGAGCCCAGCCGGCGCGCTCGGCGATCAGTTCCTGGATGTGACGGTCGATGCCGTCGATGTGCGCGCGCACGTCGGCGAGGTTCAACGCTGGAGACGCCGCTTCGGTCTTCGGCTTCGGCGTCGTTCTGGACTTCTTCGTAGGCATCGCGCGCTCACAGCAAGTAGCGAGAAAAGATCAACCGTGCCGGGTCTGGAACCCGGCCATGAATTCGACGAGAGCTTTCACGCCTTCGATCGGCATCGCGTTGTAGATCGATGCGCGCATCCCGCCGACCGCCTTGTGGCCCTTGAGCGCGAGCAGGCCCGCGGCTTCGGATTCCTTGAGGAACGCGCCGTCGAGCGCCGCATCGTGCAGCGTGAAAGGCACGTTCATGCGCGAACGGTAGCGCAGGTCGACCGGGTTCCGGTAATAACCATTGGAACCATCGACAGCCGCGTACAGCATGTCCGCCTTCGCGCGGTTGCGTTGCGCCATGACGGCGACACCGCCCTCGCCTTCGATCCACTCCAGCGCCAGGCCGGTGACATAGAAAGGAAAGCTCGGTGGCGTGTTGAGCAGCGACTTCTCCTTCGCGTGCGCGGCGTAGGTGAGGATGTTCGGCAGCGGACGGCCCTTGCGCGCGAGCAGGTCGTTGCGCACGACCAGCAGGGTCAGGCCGGCGGCGCCCATGTTCTTCTGCGCGCCGGCATAGATGATGCCGTAGCGGCTCACGTCGACCGGGCGCGAGAGGATGTTCGAGGACATGTCGGCCACGACCGGCACGTCTGCAGCACCCGGCACTCCTGCGAGTTCTTCGTCCTCGAACTCGACGCCCTGGATCGTCTCGTTCGGCGTGACATGCAGGTAGGCGGCGCCGGGCGTGAGCTTCCACTCGGTGCGATCGGGCACGGTCGTGAAGTTGCCGGCCTCGGCGGTCGCGGCGACGTTCGTCCTCACCACGGTCTTCGCTTCCGACAACGCCTTCGAACTCCAGTGGCCAGTGACCAGGTAGTCGGCCGTGTCGTCCGGGCCGGCGATGTTCATCGGGATCTGCGCGAAGTGCTGGGTCGCGCCACCCTGCAGGAACAGCACCGCGTAATCGCTGGGTACGCCGAGCAGGCGCCGCAGGTCGGCCTCGAGCTTCTCGGTCATCGCGACGAAGGCCTTGCCACGATGGCTGACCTCCATCACCGACGCGCGCTCGCCGCTCCATTCGAGCATCTCCGCCTGCGCACGGCGCAGTACGGGTTCGGGCATGGTGGAAGGACCGGCACTGAAGTTGTAGCCACGCGACATCGGGGTTCCTTGGGGGAAAAGGGAGATGGGAGGCACTACCCAGGCGTTAAGCGCAATCCTCTCTGGCTCGTCAATGATGACGAACAGGCGAGCGTGCGGCTCAAGGCAGTGCCCATTGGGGATTGCGGTCGTGGCGGGCGAAGCGGGATTGCGCAGTGCAACAAACCAGGGCGAGGAATGCAAGCGATCCGGGGTCGGCCCGACAAACTACGGCAGGGACACGCCGACTGCCGCTGCAGCCGTCGATCCGCTATTGACCGAGCTTGGGGGCGAACAGGAGGAGTGCGGTGATGGCGGCGCCGAGGGCCGCGGCGGCGGCGATCAGCCACCACAGGGTTGCGCCCTTGCGGGCCGACGCCGGGCTTTCGGCGGGCATCGCCAAGGGAGCCGCATGCACGGATGTGACCGGACGCAGGGTCTGCGTCGTTGGATGATGCGTTTTCGGCAGTGGTGTCGTGTCGTGGCGCTGGACCGGTGCGTTCAAACCCGGCGCTTCGAGCACGTAGCGGTTGTTCTCCCAGGCCAACTGGTCGCCGGCTTGCAGCAAGGCGTTGCGCACGCGCACGCCGTTGAGCACGGTGCCATCGCCCTGCCCCGTGCTCAGGTCGCGCAGCACGACGCGATCGCCGTGCAATTCCACGCGCGCGTGGCGGTCGGCCAGGGTCGGTTCGTCAAGATGCAGGTTCACCGAATCGCCGCGTCCGACGATCACCGGATCGGATAGCGGAAAACTCTGGCCGCTGTGCGCGCCGCCGACGCCTCGCAGCAGGAACCGCTCGGAACAGATCGGGCTGTTGCGTGTGGTTTCGCGGGTGAACGCGGCCGTGGCCGACGGCAACTGCGTGGTCTGCGGATCGGATTCGCTGCGCAGCAGGACCTGCACCTGGCCGAGCGAGATCAGATCGCCCGGACGCACCAGCGCCAATCGGCTCACCGGGCGCGCGTTGACGTGCGCGGTGGCCTCCGAGCTTTCTATCACCAGCCACAGGCCACGGCGATCGTTGGCCAGCACCGCGTGGCGATCGGCCAGGTCGGACAGGCGGACACGGCTGTCGCTGCCGCTGCCCAGCGTGATCCGACTGGGCTCGACCACATCTGGATGCTCGCCGTTCGGAAACGTCAGACGCATGTGTCCTCCTCCCCGACGCGAATGTAACATGCTCGAAGTACAGACCCTAGAACAGGCTTTATGGCCAACATCGACATCCACCACCCCCACGACCACAGCATGAAAGAAGCGCGCGCGGCGGTCGAGAGGGTCGCCCAGAAGATGCACGAGAAATTCGGCATCCGCCACGAATGGAACGGCAACGAGCTCGATTTCCACGGCAGTGGCGCCAAGGGCCGGATCACGCTCGGCAAGAAAGAGGTCCACCTGAGCCTGAGCCTGGGTTTCCCGGTTTCCATGTTCCGCAGTTCGATCGAGGCCGAGGTCCACAAGTACCTCGAGCGCGAGCTCGGCTGACCGATATGCGGTTTGCCGGCGCGCAGGCGCGGCTTTACCCGAATGGATCCGGATCACCTGCGAACAGACGTCGCGACACTTCGGACTCCTGGGCGACGATCCGTCCGACGAAATCCCCGGCTCCGCCGAGCAGGCGGAAGGCGCCGAAGCCGCGTTCGAGGAAGGCTTGCAGCGCATCCAGTCCAGCGAGTCTCGCGGGTAGCCGCGAGAGTTTGAGGAGCTGCCACAGGGTCGGTGTATGTACCGCATGGTCGAGCGCGGTACCGATCCGGTCGATCAAGCCGATCTGGCGACGCCGCAACTGCGGCAGGCCGACCAGGCGGTAGGCATCGGCATAGTTGGCTGCATCGATCGGCGTACGCTTGCGCAACGCTCCCGACAGCGCTGCGGCCATCCGCAGATCCAGCGCATGGCTGAGCGCCGCCAGTTCGATCCCGTCGGCAGCGGTCACGATCATCTTCGTCGGCAGGATGTTCGTCATCTTCGGAAGCACGCGCGCGACATCGCGATCGCGGCCGCTGAAATCGTGGTCCCCGTAAAGGTCGCTCAGGAAGAACTCAGCGGCTGGGCGCGTGCGCGGATCGGCGAGAAAGGACGCGAAGCTCTTCCCGAGACGCTGCATCTGCCAGCGCCGCAGTTCCGGCAGGCGCGGATCGCGATTGCGCGGATCGATCGCCGGATCG
>DATHOV010000237.1:0-3190 GCA_035484515.1 Lysobacteraceae bacterium | reverse complement strand
GCAATGTCGTCGCAGGGCGCATCGCCAACCGGCTCAACCTGGGCGGCACGAACTGCGTGACCGATGCCGCCTGCGCCTCTGCGTTGAGCGCGCTGTCGATGGCGATCGGCGAGCTGCAGCTCGGCAACAGCGACCTGGTGATTTCGGGCGGCGTGGACACGCTCAACGACATCTTCATGTACATGTGTTTTTCCAAGACCCCTGCCCTGTCCCCGAGCGGCGATTGCCGACCCTTCAGCGACAAGGCGGACGGCACGATGCTCGGCGAAGGCCTCGGCATGATGGCGCTCAAGCGCCTCGCCGATGCCGAGCGCGATGGCGATCGCATCTATGCGGTGATCCGTGGCATCGGAACGTCTTCCGATGGTCGCGCGAAGAGCGTCTATGCCCCCGTGTCCGAAGGCCAGGCCAGGGCGCTGCGTCGTGCGTATGCGGTGGCCGGCTATGGCCCCGATACCGTGGAACTCGTGGAGGCGCATGGCACCGGCACCAAGGCTGGCGATGTCGCCGAATTCGAAGGCCTGCGGCAGGTGTTCGATGGGGCCGATGCGGGACGCACGCAGTGGTGCGCGTTGGGCTCGGTGAAGAGCCAGATCGGTCATACCAAAGCCGCGGCCGGAGCCGCGGGATTGTTCAAGGCGGTGATGGCGCTGCACCACAAGGTGCTGCCGCCGAGCATCAAGATCGATGCTCCGAACCCCAGGCTCGACATCGAGCGAAGCCCGTTCTATCTCAACACGCGCACGCGCCCGTGGATTCGCGGCAGCACGCACCCGCGTCGGGCATCGGTGAGCGCGTTCGGATTCGGCGGGTCGAATTTCCATGTGACCCTTGAGGAATACCGGGGCGCTGCGCCATGCGCGGAACGCCTGCCCGGTCATCGTCATGATCTGGTGGTGTTGACCGCCGACGACAGCGCCGCGCTTGCGCGTCGGGCGCGCGGGATGGCAGCTGGGAATGTCGATCTGGCACAACTGGCACGCCAGAGCCAGCGTGAGTTCAAATCCGGCGCGGCAGTACGGCTTGCGATCGTTGCCGGTGATGCATCGCAGCTGCAGTCGCGGCTGCTCGCGGCTGCACAGCGCATCGAGCGAGCGCCAGGTACGGCATTCGCATTGCCCGACGGCAGCGCCTATGGTTTCGGCGCCGCGATGGGCAAGGTCGCGATGCTGTTCCCTGGACAAGGCAGCCAATTTCCCGGCATGGGTTCGGACATTGCCGTGCATTTGCCGGTCGCGCGCGCGATCTGGGACCGTGCCGCCGACATCCGGTTCGATTCGGATATCGGTCTGCACGATGTGGTATTTCCGCGCCCGGGCTTCTCCGCTGAATCTGCGCAGCAGGACGTCGCGCGTTTGACTGCGACGCAATGGGCACAGCCGGCGATCGGCGCGACGTCGCTTTCGATGCTCGCCGTACTCGACGATTGCGGCATCGCCGCTGATATGGTCGGTGGACACAGCTTCGGCGAGCTCGTCGCCATGCACGCGGCAGGCGTGTTGTCCGAACCCGAGCTCCTGCGGGTGGCGCGCAAACGCGGCGAATTGATGGCCGATGCCGCGCTCACGCCGGGCGCGATGACCGCGCTAGCGCTCCCGGTCGAACAGGTTCGCGAACTGATCGCTGGCTTCGGTTCGTCCGTCGTCGTCGCAAATCACAACGCACCGCAACAGGTCGTGGTATCGGGCGAATTGCAGACCATCGCCGATTTCGAAGAGGAGCTGAAAGCGAAGGGTCAGGCGTTCCGTCGCTTGCCTGTGGCCAGCGGCTTCCATTCGCGTGTTGTCGCCGGATGTTGCGGATCGTTCGGCGAATTCCTTTCGGGCATCGACTTCGTCGCACCACGCTTGCCGGTCTATGGCAACGCCAGTGCGGCGCCGCACGCCGCAGAACCACAGGCCTTGCGCGACGCACTCGCGGCGCAGATCGCGCAGCCCGTTCGCTTCGTCGAGATGATCGAGGCGATGTATGCGGACGGCGCGCGCACGTTTGTCGAAGTGGGCCCTGGTACCGTGCTGACAGGTCTTGTCGGGGCGATTCTTGGCGAGCGCCCGCACCACATCATCGGCCTCGATCGCAAGAACAGGGATGGGGTGGAATCGCTGCTGATTGCGCTCGCGCGTCTGGCCGCGGCCGGCGTCGATCTGCGGCTCGATCGTCTGTTCGCGCACGAGCGCGAACCGGCAGCCGCTGCAGCCCATGGCAGACCGCTGACGCCGATCAACGGCAGCAATGTCGGCAAACCCTACCCTCCGCAAGGCGGCTCGCAGGCACTTCCTGCCCCGAATCCGCCGCGCGCGCCCCTTCCAGAAATGCAAGTCGAGACATCCGTGAGGCCGAAACCCGCAGTCGCTCCTATGCCCGCGATCCCATCGATGACGACCACTCCCGACCCGCATCCGCCTGTGGCGATGTCGGATGCATGGTTGCAGGCGTTCCAGGCGAGTCAGCAGCAGTTGGCCGAGACCCATGTGGCCTTCCAGCGCTCGATGTTCGAGAGCCATGCTGCGTACCTGCAGGTGACCGAATCCGCGTTGTCGGGACTGGCTGCGATCGCAGGTGGACATGCGCCCTCGCCTTCTGCGCCGCGTCCTATTGGAGCAGCGAATCCAGCCGTCACCATGGCGGCACCTGCGATGTGGGTCGCTCCTGTCGCGACACAGGCCGCACCGGCTCCGGTTGAGGCATCGGTGTCACGCAGCCAGGCCGCCGCCGCGCCCATCCAGACGATGGCAGCCGAGCCTGCGGAGCCCATGGCTGTGATCGCTGCCGCCGCAGCACCTGGCGTCGATCTCACCGCGCTGATGCTGCGGATCGTCGCGGAAAAGACCGGTTATCCGGTCGACATGCTCAACCTCGCCATGGATCTCGAAGGCGACCTGGGCATCGACTCGATCAAGCGGGTCGAGATCCTCGCAGCTGTCGACGAGCGTGCGCCAGGCTTGCCCAAGCTCGACCGCAGCCACATGAGTGCCTTGCACACGCTCGCCGAGATCGTCGACTACCTGCAGGGCCGGCAGGGCAGCGCGACGAGTGCGACTGCAGTCGTTTCCGCGCCGGTTCAAAGCGCGCCAGGCATCGACCTCACTGCATTGATGCTGCGGATCGTCGCGGAAAAGACCGGTTATCCGGTCGACATGCTCAACCTCGCCATGGATCTCGAAGGCGACCTGGGCATCGACTCGATCAA
>DATHOV010000236.1:0-4206 GCA_035484515.1 Lysobacteraceae bacterium | reverse complement strand
AGAGGGTTGGATCGGCGCAGAGCAGGTCAAGGCCACGGCGGAATGGGCCACGATCGCGGCGGAAGCGGTCAGGACCGCGGAAGAGTGGGTCAGGGCCGCCGCGAAAGTGGCCAGGGCTGCCGCGAAGCAGGTGAAGACCGCTGCGGATCTGGCCTCGACCAGGGCGTTGCAGGGTTCGACCGCAGCGGGAACGGCCAGGACGCCGGCGGCCATGGGTCGGAACCGCGCGAAGCAGGGATGTCTTTCCGGGATGGCTTGGGACGAACGTGGATTACTTCATGGTGCGGTGGTCGGAATCTATACGCACAGGCCCTTGTCGTCGGCGACCCTGTAGAGCGTTTCACGCGGCTGGAGCGCGCGCAGCTTGGCATCCGTGAGCATCGCGTTTTCCCCTGTGAGTAGGAAGGCGGAAATGGGGCAAAAAACGGGCATCGAAGGCCCGGCTACTCACAAGACTACTCACAGGGTAGGCGGGGGATGCAACGGGATGGGGGCGGACGGCAAGAGACAAAAAACCCGCCATTTAGGCGGGTTCTAGAGGATTCCGGGGCGGCTTGGGATGGCTTGGAATCGTCTAGTGGTGCCGGTGGAGGGAATCGAACCCACACACCCTTTCGGATAATTGATTTTGAGTCAATCGCGTCTACCGTTCCGCCACACCGGCACTGCTGCGCTGCAATTATGCGGGATGGGTGCGATCGGCCGCAACGCGCGATGTCGGTGCCATTGGCCACGAACGCATTTCGCACCAGGCGGCCGAACGCTTCAAGCCTGTGCAGGAAATCGCAACGATCCTTCCGGCTCTTGCAGGAGGTTCAAGCCGCCACGTCGGTCAGCATCGCGCTGCCGCAGCGCACGTACCATTCGCCGCCCTGCGGGACGAACTTGGAGCAGTAGTCCATCGGCGCCTTGTAGATGTGCAGCGAGATCGCCACGGCGCCCTGGTTCGGGTTGCCGATGCTGTGGTATTCGTGCGGCGGTATCAGGCTGCCGGCGCTGCCGGGACCGGCATGCATGCCGCCGGCGGCACGGAAGCGGAAGCGGTCGCCTTCGCGCTCGAGCAGTTCGTACTGGGTGATCTCCAGTTCGCCGTCCCAGACGCCCTCCACGCACCACAGACCGCTGTGGTCGTGCACCGGCGTGCCCTGGCCTGGTCCCCAGGTCATCGCGACGACGCTGTAGCCGTGGCGTTCGCTGCGATAGAGCTCGCGGCGAGCGTAGTGGTCGGCGATCGGCTCGTGCACGCAGTCGGGCAAGTGCACCTCGGGATCGCGGATCAGCGCGCACAGCGCATGCCGCAGCGCGGCGGTGACGGCGTGCTCGTCGCCCAGCGCGACGGCGGCGTCGATGCTCGCGACGAGCTTGTCGCGACCGGTGAAATCGACCGGAACGTACTCGGCGCAGCAGGGCTTGGCATCCATGACGCGATTCTACTCCTCTGCGCCGCCCGGTTCAGAGCCTTCCGAGGAAGCCGCCGACCACCGGCCCGAAGCGCGCGATGTCGACGAGGAAGGCGTCGTGGCCCTGCGGTGAGGGCAGCGGAGCGAACGTGGTCTCGGCGCCGCCGGCGCGCAGGCCATCGGCGATCTGCTCCTGCTGCTGCAAGGGGAACAGGATGTCGGTTTCCACGCCGATCACGAGGGCCCGCTGCAATCCAGCACGACCCGATGCGATGGCGCGCAGGGCGGCGTTCGCATCGCCGTCGCCGTATTCGGCGAAGTCGAACCAGTCCATCGAGCGGCTCAGGTAGAGGTAGCAGTTCGGATCGAACTGCCGCACGAAGCGGCGCGCATGCCCTTCGAGATAGCTCTCGACCTGGAATTCCAGTCCGAACGGATCGTCGCCCTCGCGCTGCTCGCTGTCGAGGCGCACGCGGCCGAAGCGGCCGCTCCATTCCAGCGACGAACGATACGTGATCACGCCGAGCTTGCGCGCCATGCGCATGCCGTTCTCGGGATACGAGGCGTCGGTGTAGGCGCCTTCGTTCCATTTCGGATCGAGCCGGATCGCCTCGCGCTGCAGCGAGCGGATCGCGATCGAGAACGGCAGAGACTGCACTGCGCCGGAGATGTTGATCGTCGCGCGCGCGCAACGAGGATGCAGGGCCAGATAGGCGAGCGCGCTCATGCCGCCCATCGAGCAGCCGATCACGCAGGCGAGCGTCTCGATGCCCAGGCCGCGCACGAGCTCGTTGGCGGAATTCGCGATGTCCTCGATCGACAGTTCCGGAAACGCCAGCCGGTATTCCATGCCTGTCGCCGGATCGATCGACGCGGCTCCGGTCGATCCCTTGCAGCCGCCCAGCGAGTTCGCGCAGATCACGAACCAGCGGTCCGTGTCGATCGGCTTGCCGGGTCCGAGCATCGCTTCCCACCAACCGGCATCCGTGTTGCCTTCGCTGGCCGCGGCGTGCGCGCTCGGCGAGAGCCCGGTAAGGATCAGGATCGCGTTGTCGCGCTGCGCGGACAGCGTGCCCCAGGTCTCGAAGGCCAGGCGTGCGCCGTGCAGCGCACCGCCACGTTTCATCGCGAACGGAGTGGACAGGTCGAACCAGCGTGTGCCGGGAGGAATGAATTCGGTCATGGATGGATGCTGTCGATGGTGAGGGCAATCGGGCTGTTCGTGCCGACCCGGGCTGGTTGCGGCTTCGCCTCGAAGTCGCCGGATTGCGGTATTGCATCGCCCGAATGCGAAACGCGCGCCAGCACGTCGACTGTCGTCTGCTGCGACAGCCGCATCGTCGGCATCGGGCCATCGGCGTCGCCGAGCGTGACCGTCAGCGGGAAATCCTTCGCTGGTACGCGCTTGACTGCGAGCGGCATCGGCGGACCGCCCTGCGCGCGCGCATACACGAAGATCACGTCGCCAGGCGCGAGCTTCGCGCGCAGCGATGGCGCGATGTCGACCTTCACCGTCAGCAACGCCGGACCCGACGCGGCCGCAGCGGGTTCGGCCAATGGTGGCAGACCCGCGCGCGTACGTGCATCGTCGATCTGCTTGCGCAGCGCGGCAGCGGTGTCGGACTGCACCAACGGCAGCAGCGACTCCCAGGTCGCGTCGGCGACCGGATAGTCGCCGCGCTGGTACGCGGCGATGCCGAGGAACCAGAGCGCGCGCTGGTTGCGCGGGTCGATGCGCTGCGCCGTGTGCAGCAGCTTCAAGGCAGGCTCGCCGATGCGATGCGTGGGATCGTCGAGGGTCATCGTCTCGGCGATCTCGACCATCAGGTCAGGCTGGTTGGGCGCCAGCTTCAAGGCCTGCGAGTAAGCCTCGCGGGCCTCGGCGTAGCGTTGCTGCTCCTTGCGGCTGTGGCCGAGCAGGACCCAGCCATCGACGTCGCCCGGGTGCGCGCGCATGCGCAGCTCGAGCGCGTCGACTTCCTGGCCGAACGTCGCCGGCGCATAGCGGCGCTTCAGGTCGAGCGCGGCGGGCGTGCCGATCTGCACATACAACAGCACCGCTGCGACCGGCAGCAGCAGGGCGACCGCGTAGGCGCTGCGCCGCGCGCCCTGCCACAACGTCGGCAACAGGAAGGCCGCGGCGACCGCGAGCATCGCGAACACGGCGGCGACGAAACCGAACTGCATCACCAGTCCTCGCTCGATTCGACGGTCGGTTCGGCAGCGGCCGGCGCGGGCCGGGCCTGTGCGCGCAGGCGCAACGAGCGTTTGCGCACGATCCATGCCACGGTCGCGCCTCCGCACACGAACAGGGCCAACGGACCGAACCACAGCGGCCACGTCGCCGGTTCCACGCGTGGCTGGTAGAGCACGAACTCGCCGTAGCGGGCGACGAGGAAATCGCGGATCTGCGCGTCGGACCTGCCGTCGCGCATCATCGCGAGGATCTGCCGGCGCAGGTCGTGCGCGATCATCGCCTGCGAATCGGCCAGCGACTCGTTCTGGCACATCACGCAGCGCAGCGAGCTTGCGAGAGCGTGGAAGCGCGCTTCCTCCTGCGTGTCGCGGTAGACGATGGGCGCGTCGGGGGCGCTCGTCTGGGCCATGCATGCGGCTGCCCAGCCGAAGGACAAGGCAAGCACCAACGCGAGAACGAAACGGCTCATCGCGTCGCTCCCACCGGCTTCAGCAACGGCATCAATTCCTTCTCCACGATCTCGTTGGTCAATCCACCGACGTGCTTCCAGCGCACGATCCCCTGGGCGTCCACGAAATAGGTTTCCGGCGCGCCGTAGATGCCCCAGTC
>DATHOV010000235.1:0-2020 GCA_035484515.1 Lysobacteraceae bacterium | reverse complement strand
CCACCGCGTCGGCCGCCACGCCGTTGTCGGCGAAAGCACGGCGCGCGCCCTCGACCAGCGCGTCGGCGATGCGCGGGTTCCAGCGACTGGCGATGATGGCGTAGCGCGCCTTGTCGGGAGTGCGCAGGTCGCCTTCGTAATAGGTCATGGGGTCATCCAGTTGCGATCCGGCAGTCTAACGCGCCGGCAGTTCGACGTACTCGACCACTTCCAGCCCGAAGCCGCCCAGCCCTACCTGGCGCCGCGGCGCGCCGATCACACGCAGCCTGCGCAGGCCGAGATCGGCGAGGATCTGCGCGCCCGCGCCGGTGCGCCGCCACTCCGCGGTGTTCGCCAGCGCAGGTTCCTGCACGGCGCTGCACTGGAGACGTGCGAGCAGTTCATCGGGCGACTGCGGTTCGTTGATCACCACCAGCACGCCGCGACCGGCGCCAGCGATGGCGCGCAGTGCATCCGGCACCGCTACGCCGAAGTCGGCACGTTGCCAGTGCAGTACATCCGACAGCGTGTTGCCGACATGCACGCGCACCAGGGTCGCGTCGTCGGCTTTCGGCTCGCCGCGCACCAGCGCGAAATGCAGGGCATGGCTGAGCCGGTCGCGGTATGCGAGGAGCCTGAACTCGCCGAACGGCGTCGCGATCGCGCGCTCGTCCACGCGCTCGATGGTGTGTTCGGTGGCGAGGCGATGGCGGATCAGCGACTCGATCGAACCCATCTTCAACCCGTGCTCGCGCGCGAACGCTTCGAGCTGCGGGCGTCGCGCCATGCTGCCGTC
The DNA here is from genome assembly GCA_035484515.1 of Lysobacteraceae bacterium. GTDB lineage: Bacteria > Pseudomonadota > Gammaproteobacteria > Xanthomonadales > Xanthomonadaceae > SZAS-103. Next base: position 1,245 of record DATHOV010000235.1, on the reverse strand, counting down.
GGCGTTGAGGACCTCGACCAGCACGCCGGCCGGTTCCAGGCCTGCCAGTCGCGCGAGATCGGCAGCCGCCTCGGTATGGCCGGCGCGGCTGAGTACGCCGCCGGGCTGCGCTTGCAGGGGAAAGATATGGCCTGGCTGCACGAGGTCGTGCGGCCGCGCATCCGGAGCGACCGCGGTGCGGATCGTATGCGCCCGGTCGTAGGCCGAGATGCCCGTGGTCACGCCCTCTGCGGCCTCGATCGATACGGTGAAATTGGTGTGGTGCTGCGAGGTGTTTGCGCTGACCATCGGCGGCAGCGCGAGCTGACGGCAGCGCTCGCGGGTGAGCGCAATGCACACCAGCCCGCGCGCGTGGGTGACCATGAAGTTGACGTCGCCTGGCCGCACCAGCTCGGCGGCCATGATCAGGTCGCCCTCGTTCTCGCGGTCCTCGTCGTCGACGATCACGACCATCTTGCCGGCGGCGATGTCTTCGAGCAGTTCCGGGATCGCTGCAAAACTCATTCGATGGACTCTTTCATGAAAGGGGCGGCCAGAGGAGGCCGACTCGGGCTTTTCGCGATCACGGACGATCGCACGAATACAACCGCTCGACATAGCGCGCGACCAGATCGACTTCCAGGTTGACCGCTGCACCGACGCGCGTTTCCGCGAAGGCGGTGTGCGCGATCGTGTGCGGGATCAGGTTCACGTCGAAACCCTCCGCATCGACCGCGTTCACGGTGAGGCTCACGCCGTCCACGCAGATCGATCCCTTCTGCGCGATGTAGCGCAACAGCGGCTTCGGCGCGCGGAAGCGCCAGCGCTGCGAGCGGGCGTCGTCGGCGACGGCGAGCACTTCGCCGACGCCATCGACGTGGCCGGCGACCAGGTGGCCGCCGAGGCGATCGCTCGCGAGCAGGGCGCGTTCGAGGTTCACCGCCGCGCCGGGGGGCAGCACGCCGAGGGTGGTGCACGCGAGGGTTTCGTTCGACACGTCGGCGAAAAATCCCCGCGCGTCGTGTTCGACCACGGTCAGGCACACGCCCGACACGGCGATGCTTTCGCCGAGCGCGACGTCGGAAAAGGGGTCAGAGTGAAGTTCTTCGTCGCCCGGCGGCAGCTGCCGGACATCGTCAGCGAAAAATTCACTCCGACTCCTTTCCCAGTCCACGCGCACACGTACATCGCCGCCGCGCGCCTGCAGCGACTCGATGCGGCCCACGGCCTGGATCAGTCCAGTAAACATGTCAGTCCGGCGAACAT
>DATHOV010000234.1:0-7029 GCA_035484515.1 Lysobacteraceae bacterium | reverse complement strand
CCTCAGGGTGCCGCCGCTGCGATCGATGGAGGTGTCGGTGAAGTTCACGGTGGCGCCGCTCGCGACATACGAGAAGTTGGCGATGACGGGATCGCTGATGTTGCTGAGCATGTTGCCGAGAAGGATGCTGCCCCGGCCGCTGGCCAGGTCATAACCCGGACCCGCCACTTCGCCGTTGTTGTTTCCCACGGTAATGTCATGGAAGTCGCTTTGCGGCAGCTGATAGATCACTGGCCCGGCAAAACCGTACGCATAACCCTTGGCCTGCAGCAGGCGGGCCCATTCGCTTGAGAAGAGGGCCGCGGCGAGACCTGTTCCACCCTCTTCGTACTCGACCCCTCCGACATAGATGATTTCACCGGAATCCAGGTTGGCGTCGAATGCGACATCGGCCACGCCGCGACGCGGACCTGTCCAAAGCGTCTGCCACGGCGGTTTGGGCTCGAAGGTGCTCTGACTGCCGCCGGTTGCATTGAAACCGAAGGCCCAGACCGTCTCGGCTTCCCATGTTTCGTTCGGGCTGGTGCCCGTGGTTTGCAACGCGGTCCCGGCAACGGCGACCACATAGGGCGAATCGGCGGGCCATATCGGCGTCGTGCCGCCATCGCCGCATTCGTCCGCGCCGGCGATCCCGTTCGCGATCGAAAAGGTCTGACCCCGCGCTGCGGCCAGCGCGAAGATCTGGTCGGAGGCGGCCGCCGAACCATCGTCGAGGTTGTAGGTTTCGCATTGCCCGACCTGCACGTCGATGATCGGGACGGGGCCTTGCACGATCGTATTGAAGTCGGCCACCAGGTCGCTGGAGCCGAGACTTGCCGTGTTGTAGAAATAGATCCTGCCGACCTGACCGACTCCAGCAAGGGTCTGGCTGTCCGTATCCCAAAACTGGTCGTTCGTGGTATCGGTGGCCGTGCCGGTGTTGACGATCTGGGTCGGGATTTCGGGCTCTGGATGGCTACGGTTCAGATCGCTGATCACGTTGTTGAGATCGCCACTGCTGGTGACGATTCCAACGACCACGCCTTGCGCGTGCGCGGCGCTGCCGTAGGAGTAGATGGAACTGAAGTCGGTCGGCCAGTGCAGGCCCACGTCATTGGTCGTGACCTCCACTCCGGTCCGTGCCATGCCGAGGTGGCTACCGTCCCGATGCGCCATGGGGACCGCGTGCCCCATCCCGATCGGCGACCCGTGCGCCAGGGTATGCGCCTGATGCACGTTCTGCAGGCCCAGTACCGCCAGGATGTCGTCCTTCAGCGCTGCCGGAATCCGCACCTCGTCGGTATTCGCGTACGCGAACCGCGCGTCGTGGGTCCTGACCTGCGCGAACGTGGTCATGAAAGCGTTGCGTGCCGTCGCAGCGGTGCCGTCGGCGGAGATCAGCAACCGGTTCGGAGCGATCACGACGTTCCGGTAACCCATGCCCGTCAGGTAATCGGCGACGGCTTGCGCGCGTTCCTGGGTCGGCGCGTGGTTCGCCAGGAACTGCGCCTGGCTCATCGCTGATGCGACGCTGCCGATCGGCTTCTTCGCAGCCTGCAAGATGAAGGCGTCGAGCGCGTCGCGATTGCGCATCTTCAGCGCCACCTGGATGCGGATCGGTTGGGCCATCGGCAATGCGCCGACGATCGCGTCGCCCCGTTCCAGCGAGGTGGTTCGAGCGACGCTGACGTGCGTGGCCGCGGCAGGTGCGGCGACCGCGCCAGCGCCATGGATTGCGGCGACGACGGCGAGCGCGAGGGATGCCTTGCGCAAGCGTGCAGGGGATAGTGCGGTCATTCGTGACTCCTGATGGTGTGTTGTGCGATGAGGGCTGGTTGTACTTGTCGCGGGATGGGGCAGACCGGCCACGACCTTCGCCCGCTCGCACCGCTAACGCCGGTGCAGGGACTTTTCGGATCCACCGCGAACCGAGAAGGCCTGGTCAACCGGGGAAAATCCTGTTCTTCACGATCGAGAAACGAGGTTTGGCCCCCAGGGCCTGATCCGGGGAATGCATCCCCTTGCATCCTTACGCGCAGGACGTGGACGAACTCGATCGCTGGAATGGATGGGGCGACCTCCAATAACTGGAATAACTGGGGACAGGCCACGGTCTGGCGACAACCCAATTCGCGGGGTACGTCCCCATTGACCAGCACGCTGGTGCAGGACTCGTGGTTGATTGCCACCGCGGTCATCACGGTGTCAGGGCTTGGATGCGCCGACAAGCGCAAATGGATTCATGGGATGAAAATGAGTCGACAGTCATCAACAACTGGGAACAACCGGGAAGGAACAACCGGGGACAGGCCACGGTTTTTGCGACGATCCGCCGCAGGGTTCGGTCGACAAACGACATCGGCCACAGCCAACCCACCATCCGCCTTGCCTGCCGATGCAGACTAATGGGGTACGTCCCGGTCAACTTCCCCACCCCACGCAGCCGGTCCAGCCGCCCCTGCAGACGCCGCTCCTTGCGGCGGGCGATGCTTCGTCCACCCTGAAGAGCCGGGGGAATTCGTGACGGGTCCGGTTTCTTCCCATGAAGGGCGTTCACCTGCGCGGTGTCCTTGATCGGCGAGGTCCTTGCCGTCAACCTATGGGCGACCAAGGCATCAAACTTCAGCTTGGGCAGGCAGGCGTGGAAGATCGTTCGACGCATGCGTAGAACAGGGACGGGATGATGTCCATACCTTCAGACCGCGCGCTGTCTTCCGCCCCTTCCGTGCTGCGTGAAGCTTCGACACTCAGCTTCCTTGCCGGCGGCGGTCAGATGGGCGAACGCATGCGGGCCCTGGACTGGTCGAAGACGGCGCTGGGCGCTCCCGAGTGCTGGCCGCAGTCGCTCAAGACCATTGTTCGGGTGATGCTCGATTCGCGTTACGCGATGTGGATGTTGTGGGGACCGGAGCTGACTTTCTTTTGCAACGATTCCTACCTGCCGACGGTAGGCAACAAGCGCGACTGGGTCCTGGGCGCGCGTTCGGACAAGGTATGGGAAGAGATCTGGCCGGATATCGGCCCACGCATTGCCCAGGTGCTCGAGCAGGGCAAGGCGACGTGGGACGAGGGTCTGCAACTGTTCCTCGATCGCCGCGGGTTCCTGGAGGAGACCTACCACACGTTTTCCTACAGCCCGGTGTACGACGACGACAGCCGCGTCGCCGGAATGCTGTGCGTGGTGACGGAAGTGACCGAGCGTGTCATTGGCGAGCAGCGGCTGAAATCGCTGCGGGATCTGGCCGATCGCACGTTGGGCCTGGAAAGCGTCGAAGGTACCTGTCAACGGCTCTTCGATGTGCTCGCGCAATACTCTCAGGATTTCCCGTTTGCGGCGCTCTACCTGCTGGAGGACAAAGAGCCGCGATGGCAGTGCGTGGCCCACACCATGGGACTGGATGCCGAAGCCCTGATCGCACGGCTTGCTGGCGCCGATTCGCCTTCGCCACTGCGGGAACTGTTGCAGAAGCAGATCCGGCAGCAGATCAGCGATCTGCCCCAGCGCGGAATCTCGATCCCGGCCATACCCTGGCGCGAGCCTGCCCAGCACGCGGTGCTCCTGCCGTTGAAGAGCTCGGGGCCCAGGCATCTGGCAGGTATGTTGGTGGTGGGAACCAGCGTCCGACGCCCACTCGACGACGCGTATCTGTCATTTCTCGAACTCGTCGCCCGGCAGATCACCACGGCGATCGCCGATGCGCAGGCGTTCGAGGCGCAGCGGCTGCGTGCCGAAGCGCTGGCCGAAATCGATCGTGCGAAGACGACGTTCTTTTCCAACGTGAGTCACGAATTCCGCACGCCGCTCACGCTCATGCTTGGCCCGGTGGAGGAGGCGATAGCCGACTATCGCCTGCCCGAGGACATCCGGGGAAAGCTCGATCTGGTACAGCGCAACTCGCTCAGGCTGCTCAGGCTGGTCAATTCGCTGCTCGATTTCGCGCGGATCGAGGCAGGGCGCCTGCAGGCATCGTTCGAACCGACGGATCTGGCCGCGCTCACGCGCGATCTCGCAAGCACGTTCCGTTCGGCGGTCGAGCGCGCCGGATTGAAGTTCGTCGTCGATTGCGCGGACCTGGTCCCTTCGACCTATGTCGATATCGACATGTGGGAAAAGGTCGTCCTGAATCTGCTCTCGAATGCGCTGAAGTTCACCTTCGCCGGGCAGATCGAAGTGCGCCTGCGCGCCGAGGAAGCGCAGGCGGTGCTCACGGTCACCGACACGGGTATAGGCATCGAAGAACAGGAACTGACGCGCGTCTTCGAGCGCTTTCATCGCGTGGACGGAGCGCGGTCGCGCACCCAGGAGGGATCGGGCATCGGCCTGGCTCTGGTGCACGAATTGCTCAAACTGCACGCTGCGACCATCGATGTCGCCAGCAGCCCTGGTCGTGGAACAACTTTCCGCGTGACGCTGCCGTTCGGAATGGCGCACCTGCCGCCGGAGCGCGTCCATGCGGCACGAGACCGCAGTTTCGCCGCAGTTGGAGCGCAGGCCTTCGTGCAGGAGGCGTTGCGCTGGTTGCCGGACGAACAGGCGACAGCCGTCTCGAGTGGAACTTCAGCGCTGGCCGGCACGTCGGGCACGATTGCCGATCCACGTTTTTTGAAAACCTTCGGCTCGCGCGTGATCCTGGCCGATGACAACGCCGACATGCGCGCCTATGTCCGCGAACTCCTCGGCAGGATCTACACCATCGAGGCGGTTGCCGATGGCGAGCTGGCATTGGCTTCGGCAAGAAGACAACGACCGGACCTGATCATCACCGACGTCATGATGCCGCGCATGGATGGCTTCGGCTTGCTGGCGGCCATCCGCCGCGACGAATCCCTGCAGAGCGTTCCGGTGGTTCTGCTGTCCGCGCGCGCAGGCGAGGAAGCCAGGATCGAAGGCTTCGATGCAGGAGCCGACGACTACCTGATCAAGCCTTTTTCGGCGCGCGAGCTGATCGCGCGCGTGGGCGCGTTGCTCGAACTGGGAACCATGCGCCGGGAAGCCGAGCATGCCTTGCGCCTGCGCACCGCCCAGTTCGAGACGCTGTTCAACAAGGCTCCGTTGGGCATGTACGTCGTCGATGCCGATTTCCGGCTTCGCGATGTCAATCCGACCGCGCTGCCGGTCTTCGGCGATATCCCGAATCTCATCGGCGAGGACTTCGAAAAAGTGATGCGTGCGTTCCGGCCGGGAGACTACGGCGAGGAGGTGGTCCGCGCCTTCCGCAGCACCCTGGAAACGGGGGAGCCGTTCGTCATGCCCGAACACGGGCACAGGCGAGACGATCAGCATACTGTCGACTATTTCGAATGGCAGATTCATCGCATCGTCATGCCGGACGGCAGTCATGGCGTGGTGTGCTATTTCCGCGACATATCGGTGCATGTGCTGGCACGTATCGCGCTGCAGGATGCCGATCGGCAGAAGGACGAATTCCTGGCGATGCTGGCCCATGAACTGCGCAACCCGCTCGCTCCGATCCAGAATGCCAGCACGCTGCTCGCGGCGATCACCCAGGACGAACCGCGGGCGCAGGCCAGCGTCGGGGTGATCCAACGGCAGGTCCGGCAATTGGCGCGACTCGTCGACGACCTGCTCGACGTATCGCGAATCACGCGGGGACGCATCGAACTGAAGAGCGAATGCCTGGAACTTGGCTCGATCGTCGCGCAGGCCCTGGAAGTCGTGGACGCCGCCCTTCGCGAAAAGCATCAGCGTGTTTCCATTTCGCCGCACGATGGCGCATTGCCCGTGCTCGGGGACAACGCGCGTCTGGTGCAGTGCGTAGGGAATATCCTGAACAATTCGGCCAAATACACCGATGTCGGTGGTGAGATCTCGATCAGGTCGTGGGTCGATGGCAGTCAAGCAGTACTCGAAATCAACGACACGGGGGCGGGCATTGCTGCAGACCTGCTGCCCCGGGTCTTCGACTTGTTCGTCCAGAGCGAGCGCACTCTCGATAGATCGCAGGGCGGATTGGGGATCGGGCTGTCAGTCGTCAAGAAACTTGTGGAAATGCACGGCGGCAAGGTCACCGCCAGCAGTGGCGGGATAGGGCAAGGCGCGACGTTTGAAATCCGCTTGCCCCTCCTCCAGCATCTGGAGACGTCTGCTGACAGGCACCTCCCCCTGGCTGTTCCTTCGAAGCGCATCCTGATCGTCGACGACAATGCCGATGCCGCCGACACCATGGCGTTGCTGCTGGAGTTCGACGGACACCAGACGAAGACCGTATACGGTTCCAGCGAAGCACTGGGTGCCGCAATCGAGTTCCGTCCGGACACGGTCCTGCTGGACATTGGCCTTCCAGGCATGAATGGCTATGAGATCGCCGAGAGACTTCGGGCCATGCCGGAACTGAGCGCTGTGCGTCTCATAGCGCTGACAGGCTACGGAAAAGCCGAGGATCAGGAGCGCGCGAAGGCGGCCGGTTTCGACGACCATCTCGTGAAGCCCGTCGACCTGGCTGACTTGATGAAGACGCTGGCTCGGACCTGACGAAGTAGTCGTAACAAACAACTGGGAACAGACCGCCTTGCGGCAACGAGCAGGGAGAGCCGGATCGACAAGCGACATCAGCCATCATCCGCCTTGCCTGCCGCGCCGATCTCCATTAGCTTCGGCGGTCGCTGTCCCAGGGGTTCGCTGCGCTTGAAGTTTTCCATCGGTCATCGCCTGTTCGCCGCGGTATTGCTTTCGATGCTCGCCGTGGCGGCGGTCGGGGTGGAGTGCGTGCGCTGGGCGTGGTTCGACAGCGTTGCGAGCCGTGCCGGAAGCGCCGAGCCGGATCGCCTAGACGGTCTCGTCGATGCGCTCGCGACGGGTTATCGGCGGCGCCATGACTGGTCCTTCCTGCCTGTCGGCGCCACCCATGCCGGTGCGTGGCTGCGCGAGCTGGTGGCGCGTTCGCAGGACGATCCGAAGCGGCTGTCTCCGAGCCTGCCGTACCGTGTCGGCCTGCTGGATCGCGACGATCGCTTCCTCGCCGGCACGATCGCGAGCCGGGCGATGATCGTGTTCGCATCGATCGATACGTTGGAGCGCCCGGTGGTCGT
>DATHOV010000233.1:0-2025 GCA_035484515.1 Lysobacteraceae bacterium | reverse complement strand
GACGTCACCGATATCGTGCTGAACATCAAGCAGCTCGCGCTGCGCATGCACGGCGAGGGGCCGAAGCGGATGACGCTTACGGCGACCGGACCGGGTGAGGTGCGCGCCGGGCAGATCCAGGCCGGGCATGATATCGACATCACGAACCCCGAGCTGGTGATCTGCACACTGGACGACGGCGTGAAGCTCGGCATGGAGTTCACGGTGAATCTTGGGAAGGGCTACCAGCCTTCTTCGGTCAATCGGCCGGAAGATGCGCCTATCGGGTTGATACCGGTTGATTCGATTTACTCGCCGGTGCGCCGGGTGTCCTATCGCGTGGAGCCGACCCGCGTGGGGCAGGTCACCGACTATGACAAGCTGCTGCTGACGGTGGAGACCAATGGCGCGGTGACGCCGGAGGACTCCGTGGCGCTCGCGGCGCGCATCCTGCAGGACCAACTGCAGCTCTTCATCAACTTCGAGGAGCCGCAGCAGATCCGCGCGGAGGAGCCGGAAGACAACCTGCCGTTCAACCGCAACCTGCTGCGCAAGGTGGACGAGCTGGAACTTTCGGTGCGGTCGGCGAATTGTTTGAAGAACGACAATATCGTCTACATCGGCGACCTGGTGCAGAAGTCCGAGCAGGAAATGCTGCGCACGCCGAACTTCGGCCGCAAGTCGCTGAACGAGATCAAGGAAGTGCTTGGCTCGATGGGCCTGTCGCTCGGCATGTCGGTGTCCGGCTGGCCGCCGGAGAACATCGAGGATCTCGCCAAGCGTATGGAAGAGCCGTTCTGAAGGGGTAGCCGACAATGCGTCACGGGGTAGCCGGGCGGAAGCTCAGCGTCACATCCTCCCACCGCCAGGCCATGTTCCGCAACATGGCCGTGGCGCTGCTGAAGCACGAGCAGATCACCACGACGCTGCCGAAGGCGAAGGAGCTTCGCCCGGTGGTGGAGAAGCTGATCACGCTCGGTAAGAAGGGCGGCCAGGCCAACCAGCGGCTGGCCCATGCGCAGCTGCGCGACGACACGATCGTTGCGAAGCTGTTCGGCCCGCTGGCGGAGCGTTACAAGGCGCGTGCCGGCGGCTATTGCCGCGTGCTGAAGGCCGGCGTGCGCTATGGCGATGCGGCGGACATGGCGGTGATCGAGTTCGTCGATCGCGACACCGCTGCCAAGGGGCTCGATAGCGGGCCGAAGCAGGAGCAGGCTGAGGAAGCCGCGGCGGCGTAGGCGCGATCGGCGGCCGGTGGACGCACGCCGTTTCGGCCTGGTTGTAGGTTTCAGCATTGTCGCTGCATTATCGATGCCTGCGCCAGCACGTGCCCGCCAAACAACGACCAGTAGGCACAAAGCGATTGCCCTCGGCACTGCGTTCTGAAGGTCGGCATCCGCTACGGCAACGCCTGCGCAGGGCCGACCGCGTATTACGTCCCCGATCGAACCGGCCGACGCGGTACCGCCCACGAGCGAGCATGTGGCCTCGCGACCATTCGTCGCCGGGCTGCGTAGTTCAGGCGTAGAGCAGCGCTGGCGGACGCCCATCGGGGTGAGCGTGGTCGAATACCACCCAGGCGTGGTGATGCTGCGCGGCATTCGTCCGCTCGCCAAAGTCGAACCACCGGATCCGCTGTCTCAGGACCACGACGGCCGCGAACGGCGCCGCCGACATCAACTCGGCGGCCCGATGTCCGGCGATCCACTGCAGGCGCACCAGCAGCGCGAGTTGGCCCTGTATCGAGGCAGTGAGCGAGAGCGCATGACGTACAAAGTCCAGCATCGCCTTTGGCGACCTGGACTGCTCGGTATGAGAACCGGTGTCGCCATAGGGTGGGTTCGTAACGATGCAGCGACAACCCGGCGGCACAGTGTTGCGGGTAAGGAAATTGACACCGGAGGTGCCAAAGCCGCGATCCGCGATGTCGGTCGAAACGACGTCATAGCCGTGGGCCGCGAGCATGTTGGACATCGCGCCGTCCCCGCAGCAGGGTTCCCATATCGGGCCGCGGAAGACCGTGTGCTGCAACAGAGCCTCGGTGAC
>DATHOV010000232.1:0-4930 GCA_035484515.1 Lysobacteraceae bacterium | reverse complement strand
CGATCGTCGGACGCCGAAAGCCGTCGAACGAAGCACCGAATCCGGCGACATTCGTCGTCCGCAAACCATCGGAGCTGCGCCGCAGGTTGTCGGAACGCGAATGTCGTCGTGCGCGTCTGCTGCTCCGACGCGCCCGCCCGGTCCAGTGTCAGGTCCAGCGCGCGCAATGCTGTCCGGCCAAGCATCCGGACGGCTACCGCGAAGTTCCGTTCTGATCACGTCCTGTGTGGAACGCCTGACCGCACGCGAATGTTCGCGCACGGTGGGCGTTGCTGTGCCCGGGAAATCGAATCCCAAAGACCAAAACCGAAAATTCAATCCGGTACGGATCGCTGCGAGCGTCCGTCATCTCACAAAGGAAAAACGATCATGAACGCCTTGAATCAAAACGTCGACGTCGCCGCCGAGGCCACGTCCCATCCCGCCGCTGCGACGGCTTCTTCCGCACCGGCCGGGACCGCGAGCGAATCGTCCACGCCTCCGGTCTTGCCGGCTGCCACGCCGATCCCCGGCAAGGTGGCGATCGGCTTCCTCAGCCGCGCTCCCGACGCAAACCTGATCGCCGCAAGCGGGCACATCCTCGCCGCACTCGCGGACAACCCGCACTACGTCACCCCGCGGCCGACGCTTGCCGAGCTGGACGCGGCACAGCAGGCCTTCGTCGCAGCGGTGCAGGCGATCGATCGCAGGCCTGTCACCCGCGTCGCCCGCGACAAGGCGCGTTCCGTGCTCGTCCAGTCGCTGCGTACGCTCGCGCTGTACGTGCAGGAGGTTTCGAAGGGCGACCGCGAGATCCTGCTCGGCTCGGGCTTCCCGCTGCAGAAAGGCCGGCAGGCCATCGCCAAGCCGGCCACGCCCCGCAACCTGCGCCTGAGCCAGGGCAACAGCGGCAGCCTGCACGCCCGCTGCATCGCGGTCGCACAGGCCCGCTCCTACCAGTGGCGCGTCGCCACCGCGCAGGCCCCGACCGCCTGGAGCCAGGCGCAGCCGTCGACGAAGGCGAACACCGTCCTCGACGGCCTCGTCCCCGGCACGCAGTACCTGGTGCAGGTACGCGCGGTCGGCTCGAAGGGCACGAGCGACTGGAGCGACAGCGCGGTGCTGTTCGTGAACTGACGTGGGGCAGGGCGGATCGCGGGAGGCGATCCGCGATGAACAAGTGGGAGCCGGGGTCCGCAGGGAGGCGGGCCTCGGCTTTTTTGTTGGCCTGGTTATAGGGCCACGCGGAGATGCGGATCGAGGTGAGCTGGCCGGTTCTGTCCGGATCCGGCCAACACAGCTCGTTCGCAGCGCGTGACTGGAACGATGTCCCGCCGGCGCAAGAACAGGTCAACCTCGTGAGGCCATGGAGGTCGCGCGACCAGCGATTGTGGGATCAGTCGATATCCAGCGGAAACGGAATGGTCATTCCGCGCTTGAGCACATTCAATGCGACATTGGTCGTAAACCGTTTTACGTTCGGATTCTCGGCAACCATGCGGGCCATCATGGCGTCATAGACTTCGGCGTCGCGTGCGGCGACAACCAGAACGAAGTCGGCTTCGCCGGTCACGTAGAAAGCCTGCTGGATGGATTCCTGCGTTCCGATCCACCCACGCAGTTGCGCGAGCAGTTCCGGCTTTTCGCGCTCGACCTGCAGCGACACGATGAAAAATGTCGGTCTTCCGGCCTTCTTCGGGTCGACGATCGCAGAGTCCCGCACGATCACGCCTTCGTCGCGCATGCGCCGGAGCCGACGCTGGATCGCGGATGTCGACAGGGCGACCTGTTCGGCCAGGCGCTCAGCCGACTGAGATGCATCTTCCTGCACGAGGTTCAGCAGCTGCCTGTCGAATCGGTCGAGTTCCATGTGCTCACACGTAACGGGGAATGCAGAAAAAACCCGCAGATGAAGCCTTCAATGCGGCGAAAAACCGTCCATGCATTTTAACATCCGGTATGCGGTGGAACAGTCTGCCATGCGATGCTCCGGTCTCCCTCACCACAGGTCCCGCCATGAATGCAGTCGCAGGCAATGCAACAGGAAGGGTCCGCCGTATCCTGGATTTTCCGCTGACCTGCCTCGCGCTTGAGATCCTGCTGGTCGGCGTGCCGCTGCTGTTCGCCCGCGATGTCGGCTGGACACTTGCTTCGCGCATGCATAGCCCCGCATTGCAAATCCTCGCAGCAATCGCGATCGCTGCCTTGGGGTACGCCTGGTACGTGCTGTACGCCAGGCTGGTGGCGCGACGGCAAGCGGCCGAACTCGCGATAGCGGGTGCGCCGCGCGGCATTGCCGCAGGTGCCCTGCTGGGGTGTTTGCTCAACGGAACCCTCGCGCTGCTGCTGTTTGCAGTCGGTGCCTTGCGCATTTCTTCGGGAGGGCCGGTGCTCGCCGCCTTGGTGACGCTGGCTTCGGCGTTGATGTCGGGTGTGATCGAAGAAGTGCTGCTGAGAGGGATCGTGTTCCGCAATCTGGAAGATCTTCTGGGTTCGTGGGCAGCCTTGGCGCTTTCGGCCGCGCTGTTCGGCGCGTTGCATCTGGGCAACCCCCACGCGACGATCTCCGGTGCCGTCGCGATCGCGTTGTCTGGCGGTGTCCTGCTCGCTGCGATTTACATGGCGACGCGTTCGCTATGGTGGGCGATCGGCGTGCATTGGGGCTGGAACCTCACCGAAGGCGCGCTGCTCGGCGTGCGCGTATCGGGCGTCGACACGCCGGGGCTGCTGCATTCGGTTCCGTCCGGTCCCGACTGGCTGTCCGGTGGCGAGTTCGGAATCGAGGCCTCGGTCGCGGCGACTGCCATCTGTCTGCTCGCCACGTTGTGGTTTCTGAGGCGCGCCTGGCATGAGGGTCGCGTGTTCGGTCCATGGTGGCGGCGAAAGCCGCAGCTGCTCGAGGCTCGCTGAAGCGGCGCGCTCCGGAAGGATGCGGACGATGCCGCGACATCCGGCCTGCCGGGTTGTGTCCATAACTCCAGGGCCGTAGGCTGGGATTGACCAGCTTCGCTGTTGAGAAGCTCCTCATCCCGGAGTACTCGCTGCGCGAAACCACCCACTCGACCCATTCGACCATGCACCACTGGAGATCACGATGCGTCTTCGCCTCTGCATGTTACTTCTCATTCTTGGTCAGGGAGTACCGATGATTGCCAGTGCGGCAGATGCCAACGCGGTTCCCGTCGCCAATGCAGGCCTGACGACGCCGGCGTTCGACGCATCGGCGAAATACCGTGCGGTGCACGTCGACACCCTCGACCCGCGCCTGCAGCATGTCTTCGAGGACGCACGGGTCCAGTGGCTGAAAGTCCTTGCCGATCACCACACCACGGATGGACGCGGGTTCTTCCTGCAACGCGACGGCAACACCCTGCTGACCTTGCGGTCGTTCGACTCGTTCACCGAATACGACGCGCTGCGCGCCTTTCGCGCCGCCGTCGGAGATCGCATCGGCCCAAGCGGTGAAAAGGCCGGACAACTGTACGACCTCGGCGATGTCGCGATCACCTCGCCGCACAACACCGAGGTCTGGTCGCGCAGCGAGGAATCCGACTACCGCGCGCCGGGTCCTGCACTGGACGAATACACCGCCGGCTACATGCAGATGGTGGTCGAACAGGTGCGTTCCGACGACTATGACGCAGCGTGGAAGGAAATTCGCGCCGCGCTGGACCAGGCGAAGTATCCGCTCAGTCGCATCGGCTTCTTCAGCATGATCGGGAGCGGCAGACACATCAGCCTGTGGCTCGCTGCGGACCGGGCGGCCTTTCGCAGCGCGGGGACTCCGGAGGAAGCGGTCGCCGGCGTTCTCGGCGCGGACAAGGCCAGTGCCTTGTTCAAGCGACTGAGTGTTGCGAGCAGCGACAGGCAAGTCTCCGAACTCGTGCCGCGCCCTGAACTGAAGAGCCCCGAATAGGCGCCGCTGCCCTCAGGCCATCCGCCGCCGCAACCGATACCGCGTCCGCGGCGTGGGGTCGGTGACCGGATCGCGGATCAGGCTGTGCATCGCGTGCGGGACGGGAGATGTCTCGATGTCGTGCGGGGCGATGTTCTTGTCGTGGACGCCGGGCTGGAAGGCGATGCCGGCGGCGGCGTAGCAATGCTGGACGAAGGCCGAGCAGTAGAGGGCGCCTTCCTTCGATAGCAGGTTCTCGCGTGCGCGCAGGCGGCGGCTGTGCAGGGAGAGCAGGGTGCCGACGAGTTCGGTCACCGAGTACGTCGACAGGCCGGACAGCGTGTCCAGGGCCCTGCGTTGCACGGCGATCGCCTGCGCTTCGTCGAGGCCGAAATCCAGGATCGCGATGTTCGGGTATTCCGCGGGGTCGAAGTAGCGGCTCGCGCGGTTTTCCTGCACGCCCAGCCGCACGTGCTTGGTGCGCAGGTCGAGGTCGGACTCGACCACCCACCAGTGGCCGTCGACGCGACGCTCGCTGAAGACGAAGGCGTGCGACCACAGGCTGCGGTGGCCGTCGGCGGTCAGCGGACCCTGCGCCTTGCGGATCAGCTTGTTGAGCCATTGCTGGCCGCCGCACAGGCCGATGCGCGCGGGCGCGGCATGCCGGTCGATGAAGGCGGCGTTGTCGACAGGATGCTCGTCCATGGCCGTCATGGTGCCGGCTATTCCGGGTCGTAGTCGAGGTTCGCCGCGAGCCAGCGTTCGGCCTGCACCACGCTCACGCCCTTGCGGTTCGCGTAGTCCTCGATCTGTTCCTTGCCGAGCTTGCCGACCACGAAATACTGGCTGCGCGGATGCGCGAAGTAGTAGCCGGAAACGGCCGCCGCCGGCGTCATCGCGAAACCGCTGGTCAATGCCATGCCGGCGTTGGTGCCTGCATCGAGCAGTTCGAACAGCTTCGTCTTCTCGCTGTGGTCGGGGCAGGCCGGATAGCCGGGGGCAGGGCGGACGCCGCGATAGCCTTCCTCGATCAGGGCCTCGGTGGTCAGCGCTTCG
>DATHOV010000231.1:0-9511 GCA_035484515.1 Lysobacteraceae bacterium | reverse complement strand
GCGGCGACCATCGCGGTGCGGCAGTAGCCGGGCGAGACGCTGTTCACCGTCACACCCTTGCGTGCCACTTCGCGCGCAAGCGCCATCGTGAAGCCGTGCATGCCGGCTTTCGCGGCGGAGTAGTTGGTCTGCCCGAACTGGCCGGTCTGGCCGTTCACCGAGCTGATGTTGATGATCCGCCCGTAGCCGCGCGTGAGCATGCCGTCGACCGCGTTGCGGCACATGTTGAACACGCCGTCGAGGTTGATCCGCAGCACGTCGTCCCACTGCGAACGTTCCATCTTGCGCAGGGTGCCGTCGCGGGTGATGCCGGCGGCGTTGACGAGGATGTCGATGGAACCATGCTCGGCTTCGACCTTCTTCACCAGCGTCGCGCAGGCGTCGAAATCGCCGACGTCGCCGGGAACGAAATGGATGTCGAGTCCTTCCACGTCCTTCTTGAACGCTTCGATGCGTTCCTCGCGGGCGGCGAGGTCCGCTGCGATGACCGTGTTGCCTGCGCCGGCGAGTTGCTTGCAGATTTCGGTGCCGAGCCCGCCGATACCACCGGTCACGACCGCGATGCGCTTCTTCATCTGGATGGCTTTCCTCTGGAATGGGTGCTGCAGCGCCGTGCTGCGACGCACAAAATCGCCCGAAGCTTAGTACCCGCGCGGGGTCCAGTCAATGCGAAGAGGCCAAATCCGTTCAGCGAGTACGCGTCTTGTGACCGTTGCCCGGTTTGCGCTCTTCGGCGGCGTTGCCCATCGTGCCGAGCAGGCCCTGCTGGAACGATTTCCACAGGTCCATGTTGCGCTCGGTGAGCTGGTTGAGCATGCTCCACGGCGTCTGCCCGATCAGGCTGTTGAGCTGGCTGCGGAACTGCTGCTGCTGCTCGATGAACATCTGCATGCTGCGTTCCAGGTAGCTGCCCATGAAGCCCTGCAGCGAATCCCCGTAGAAACGGATGATCTGGCTCAGCAACTCGGTGGACAGCATCGGCTGCCCATCGTCCTCGTGCTCGGAGATGATCTGCAGCAGCACCGAACGGGTGAGGTCGTCGCCCGACTTGGCGTCGCGCACCTCGAAACTCTCGTTTTCCACGATCAACTGGCGCACATCTTCCAGCGTGATGTAGCTGGAGATCTCGGTGTCGTACAGACGCCGGTTCGGATACTTCTTGATGATGCGGACCTGTGCCATCGGCTTGGGGGTTCCTGGGCTATTGCAGCGCACCACTCGGGTGCAGCATGGCGCAGCATACCGCTTGTTGCAAGCGCGTGACGGCAGTGCGGGAATCGCTGGTCGACTGGCGTTCGGATTCGCGCGCGACTTTCCCCGAAAACGTGATGGATTTGCCGCATCCGGCTGCGAACTTCGATACGCTTGCACTGCTGATTCCTCTCTCCCGTCGACGATTACCGATTCGATGAATGTCCTCAAGCTCCTGTTCCGCAGAGCGGACAAACCCCTGCGCAGGACCGACGCCGAAGCGCCGCGCCTGAGGCCACTCGAACTCGAGTGGCACGACGACACCACGATGCCGATCGTCGACTGGAACGCCGCGCACGCCAAGGCTCGCGAACTTCACGACGAAAACGATCTGCGCGACTTCTGGTGGAGCGCCGCCATCGGCTGGCTCGAAGCCCTGCGCGCCCAGCTCGGAGACCGCTTCCGCATCGAACGGTCCGGATCGTTCGCAATGTTGTCCGCACTTCCGGATCGCCAGACCGAACTCACGCTGCGCACCTGCGAGCGCTACCGCAAGAGCATCCTGCGCATGCTCGAAGGCGTGGCCACCTCGTGGGGACATGGCCCGCATGTCGTGCTCGTCTTCGAAGACCCCGACCAGTACTACGAATACATCAGCCACTACTATCCGAAGGAAGGCACCTTCGCGATGTCGTCCGGCGTGTTCATCCAGAGCGGCTACGGCCATTTCGCCTTCGTGTCCTCGAAGATGGACACGATGGAACCCATCATCGCGCACGAACTCACCCACTGCCTGCTGGCGCCGCTGCGGCTGCCGGCATGGGTGAACGAAGGCACTGCCGTGAGCATGGAACGCTACCTGTGCCCGAACTACATCGACCCGCGCAACGCGATGTTCGACCGCAGGGAAAACCTGCGCGACCGCAAGGAGTTCTGGAACGCCCAGACGATCCAGCAGTTCTGGTCCGGAAAATCCTTCAAGCGCCCCGACAAGGGCAGCTCGCTCTCCTACGACCTCGCCACCGAACTGACCCGCCTGATCGGGCGCGACTACCTGCGCTACCGCGCCTTCATGAACGCATGCGACCGAGTCGACGCCGGCGTCGCCGCAGCCACGGCGCACTTCAACTTTTCCCTCGGCGACCTCGCCGGCGCCGTCCTCGGGGAGGGGCGGTGGGAACCGGATCCGAAGGCCTGGAACGAGGGGACGGAGAAGGGGCAGTTCTGAAACGAAGCAGCCCGGATGCTCGCTTCCAACAGCGAAGCTGGTCATCCGGGACAGACTCCGGTGAGCAGGCAAAGCCGCCAACAACTCACCCCGGCCCATCGTTCGTCGGCACCAGGGAGCCCGCATGCACGATCTGCATGGAAAGGTCGCACTGATCATCGGCGGCACCACCGGCATCGGCCTCGCCACCGCCATCGCGTTCATCGCGCACGGCGCCAAGGTCGTGATCGCCTCACGCAACCCGGAACACGGCGCCGCAGCGGAAACCCGACTGTGCGCACTCGGTCAAGCCTGCTTCCACCCCTGCGACGTCAACGATCCCTCGTCGGTCGCCGCGCTCGTCGCCTTCACCATGGACCGCTACGGCGCCCTCGATTGCGCCGTCAACAGCGCCGCACTCGACGTGAGCCTCGCCTCCCTCCACGATCTGTCCCTGGAGGAAGCCAGCGACACCCTGTCGACGGACGTCATGGGCGTCTTCCACTGCATGAAATTCGAAATCGAAGCCATGCTGCGCGCGCGCGGCGGCACGATCGTCAACGTGGCATCCATCACCGGACTGTCCGGCGAGCCCACCGCCCCGATGTACAGCGCCGGCAAGCACGCCGTCATCGGCCTGACCCGCTCGGCCGCAAAGGACTGCATCGCCCGCGGCATCCGCATCAACGCCGTGTGCCCGGGGCCCACCCACACACCGCGCCGCGCGCGGCGGACGGCGCATCTGGATGCGGATCGGGTGCGGGAGCAGGAGGAGGAACTGGCGCGGGCCATTCCCATTGGAAGGCTTGCGAGTGCCGACGACATCGCGAAGACGATCGTCTGGCTGAGTTCGGCGGACTCGGGCTATGTGGTGGGGCACAGCCTGGTTGTTGATGGCGGGCTGACTGCCTGAAGCTTGCCATCCTGCGCGCACTTTCGAGCGGATCGGGAAAGCGCCCGCAGCGCTTGTTGCAGAAGCGCTGGGTGCGGTGCGGTCGATCCTGGCCAGGGCGCAGGCTGGGATGCAATCCCAGCGCTCCGAAAGGCTGCCGGGATTGCACCCGGCCTGCGTTTTGCCGCCATCGCCCCACCGCCGCGTGAACACGCTTCACCCTCCCCGCATCCATTGCTCCGCCCTTCAGCCTCGACTCGTATGCTGAATCAAGAGGCCACACGGACTGTGCGCCGAGGAGAGAGGGCATGGACAAGCCAGCAAGCAGCCGGGCTCGAGAGCCCCGAGCCGGTTTCGATGGTGTGGTCGTTCCCGACGTAGCAGCGGGGGCGCGCCATGACTGACCTTGTCGCTCCGGCGTGGATGGATGCCAGGCGTGCGGACGCCGTCGAGCATTGGCATTCGATGACCTTGCACGGCGGCATGGTCGCGAGCGTGGTCGTGGTGCGCGAAGCCGGAGAAAGGTGGACGGCGCGGACGCAGCTTCGGGACAGGTCGCTCACGCCTCGCGGGGATTGCCGGAAGAGCGGGCCGTGCGCGACGCACGAGGCGGCGTTGCAGGCGGGGCAGGCTGCGGCGTTGCGGTTGTACAAGGCGTTCGTGGGCCTGCACAAGGTGCCGGATCCGGCGCGGACGATCGTGCTGATGCAGCCGGCAGGTGGGTATCAATCGCAGGCGATGAGGCGATTCGCAGGTGCCCTGACGGGTGCGCAGACGAAGCCGTTGCCGGCGGCGGTGCCGGAGCGGGGCGTGGAGGCGGAGGTGTTTGCGTAGCTGGTCTCCTGCCTGTCGTCCCGAACCCCGGACCTGGCGCGGGGAGGGATCTGTTACCCGAAGGCGCGGCAACTTCGAGATGAGCAGTTTCGCTGTTCGCCGTTTGGCTCCCAACAGCCGAATGGCTGGTCGAGCCTGCCATCGAGTTGAACGCTGCGACCGTGCGAAGCTGGCCGGTCGCTGACTAACCCAAGTCCGGTCGCGATGGATGATCGATCACGATGACACGGCCGTTCGAAAGAGCCCGCACGAAGTGACGTGCGTTCGATGGCACGATGGCGACCAGACCCTGGCGTGCGATGTGGGGCACTCCATCGATGACGATCTCGAGCTCGCCTTCGATCACCTCATAGACCTCTTCCTCCGGGTGAAAGTGCTCGTGGATCGTGGCGTTGCAGTCGAACTCATAGTGGGCAAAGGTCATCGTTTCCGAATGGACGTAGCGCCCACGCCAGCCGGGGAGACGTTCCACGGTCCTGAGTGTTTCGATATCCACCAACGGCATGGCTGCTCCCCACTGGACAGGCTGCGCCTCGCGTCGGACTTTACTACGACCGGACGCCAGGGTTTCGGCGCTCGCCCGGGCACATCGGGCGACCGGTCCTGGCCGTTCTGAGACATTCTCATGGCCAGCGACAGCCGTGATCGTGAGCAGCGAACCGATCACTTGGGAATGGAACTGCTGATCCGGTGGACCGGTTTGCGCAGATGACAAGCCGTCGCCCCTGTCTCAGCTTTTGAGACACCCCCGGTGCATCCTGCTCTCCACGCAACGCGTACCCCACCGGCACCTTGACATGTCCTTCCCATCCTTCCATTGCAGTCCAGCCAAGGCGCGTCCGATCGCGTCCGGGTGTGGCTCGATCCTTGACGACGCGGGATCGATGGCGGGACGGCGGATCGCTTTCGGGAACGGGCGGCAAGCGGCCAGCCACGACCATCCCGCGAAGATTCAACGTTTGCTCCCGTGCGACCTACGTTTGACCCGCTGCGGATCACGTTGTGTCACGAGCGGATCAAGCCTTGTCGCGAGCGAATCACGTTGTGTCACGAGCGGACGACGTTTGCATTCCTGCGGAAGAAGTTTGCATCGCGCGGATCACGTTGTGTCGGCTGCGGACGAAGCTTGCATTCGTCCGGGCAACGCTTGCAAAGCTGCGGACAAAGTCTGCAATCCTGCGAAACACGCTTTGTCGGCTCGAATCGAAGCCTTGGTTCGTGCCGATCAAGCATGCAACGCGCGGATCAGGTTTGGTTTCCAGAAAAGGAAGTCTGCTTTTCTGGCGCAAAAGGCTTCGAGCGGCGCGGCACGCATGCCTTGTCGCAGGTCCAGGGTGTGGACCGCGCGTCCGCAGACGGGTCATGACACGGCACAGGTGTGTCCGTCCAAGCATCCCGATGGGTTCCGCGAAGCGCTCTTCTAGCTACCGTGATCGCACGGGCATCGGCCGGCGGGCATCGCGCCATGGCCTGCCGATGAACGACCTGCCAGGGCGTTGACCCGGGCAGCGTGCCGTCTCCGCAAGGGGAACCACAGAAACGGAAAGCCTCGAAGGCATCCGAACGTCCGTCTGTGCGGAAGCGGTACGCGAACGGCCCGGTCCAGCAACGCACCGCAGGTCCATTCGACGAATTTCGACATTCATCCAGCGGCTTCCCCGATCGGGCCAGGAAAGCTCATCGGCAGCCGCAACACAAGAAGGCATATCAAAATGGACACCATGACCAGCAATACCGTTTCTCCTTCTCCGCTCGCAGCGACGATCGCCGCTGCGCTTCCGGCTTCTTCGGGAGTTGCGGGGACCGCGGCATTCACGGACAAGGTCGCGATTTCGTTCCTGAGCAAGGACAGCGATGTCCAGCTCGTGGCCGACGGCGCCAGGATCCTCACTTCGATGACGGGCAATGCGTTCTTCCCGTCGCCGTTCCCTGCGCTGGACAAGATCGCGACGGCGCACGATGCGTTCGCCGCCGCGGTCAATGCACTCGACCGCAGCAGGCCATCGACGGTGCGTCGCAACCAGACGCGCCTGATTCTGGTGCAGGGATTGCGCGAGCTCGCACTGTACGTGCAGCACGCATCGGGAGGCGATCCGGACAAGCTGCTCAGTTCGGGTTTCCCGATGCAGCGCAAGCGCGGCGCCCCGCTGGCGGAGATTCATCCGCCGAAGGACGTGCGTGTCCGCCAGTCGGCAGTGAGCGGGCGCCTGCTCGCACGCTGCAAGGCCGATCCGGGCGCGAAGTCCTACCAGTGGCGCATCGCCACCGCGCAGGCGCCGACGACGTGGACGCTGTACGACACGGTCACCGTCGCACGCTTCACGTTCGACAATCTCGTGCCGGGGACGCAGTACCTCGTGCAGGTGCGCGCGTTCGCCCGTAGCGGGGCGAGCAACTGGAGCGACGGGGTGGCGATGTTTGCGAACTGAGTGCGGGGATTTGTCGGCGTGAAGCCGGAGCCGGGCCGAAAGGCCCGGCTTTTTTTTGTCATCCCATTTCGTTTGTCATCCCGAGCGAAGCGAGGGATCTGTTACCCGAAGGCACAGCAACTTCGAGATGACCAGCTTCGCTGTCGAGAAGCGCCTCTCGCCCTGCTCGGGATGACAACAGAAAAAGCAGCCCGGACAGCCCTACCGGAAGCGCATGGGGTTCCATGCTCCCGCCGCCTTCTTTCGCCGGTCGATGCCTGTACGGCGGTCTTCCCTGCCGGGTTCGAAGCGGATTTCCTCGCGGCGATGCGTCACTGTCCTGCGTTCGACTCCATTGCGGCGCTCGAGTCCATGCGAGCAGGGAGTCAGACCGTGGGCGGCGGCTGGCGTGTGGATCATTGTGCGGTTCTCTGGTTGGTTATCGTCAGAAAACGACAAATGCACGGGTGTGAGGACAAGCGGCGTCGAGTGCGGATGGGGTGGATCCAGGATGCGCGGGTGATGCGCCGTGATCCGGGCTACGCACTGCTGGCAAGACGAAGGCGGGGCGAGCGAGGGTGGGGAGGCTCTATTGCAGAAGCGAGCCAACCTTGTGCCAACGGAGCGGATCTGGTTGATCGACGGCCGAAAGCCGGATACACGGGCGCGCGTCACCAGCCGTTTGCAAAATCACGCGCCGTCGCGCCGCCAACGAAGCAAGCGAACCAGTCCTCGGCGAGGCCATCCATGTTGCGCGATTGGAAGCCGCCCAGCAAACACCCGTTCGAAGGCAATCCATTGCCGGCTCTCCAGTCGCCGCCCACTTCGATTTGCATGAGCGGCGATTGCAGATCGGCGGGCCAGAATTGCGATGCAGGGCTATACGGAGTCATCGCTGCAGGTGCGAAGAACGTCGGTTGCGCGTTGGCGGGATCGTCCGGTACCCGCCGGTCGGACTGCTGTTGTGCGCCTTGTTGTTCCAACTGGTACCGGCGCTCCGCCTCTGCACGTTCCCGACGCATCTGCGCATAGGGATCGCCTGGCTCGGAGGCAGGCGGCGAGGCATCGGCACTGGAATCGGGTGCGCCGTGCTGCGACGAGGACGGCGGGGCGATCGCTACGGGTTCGTGCACGTCGTCGAACCTGGGTGGTGCTGATGGAACGACGGGATCGGCGATCGGTTTGGCATCGACCGGATCAGCGGCATCGGTTGCAGGCAAGGGCGGAGTCGGAGCGGCTAACGCGGGCTCGGGTTGCAGCGATTGGGGAGCTTGCTCGGAAACGACCGCGGTCGGCTTTGCAACCGGAGGTGGCTCCGCTTGCTGCGTCGCGCTCGTCGTCGTGTCGGGTTGCGACGACGCGGCGACCAGCGTGGCCTCGACGGCGGGTATGGAGGAGCCGTCGTGAACACCGCCCGTAGGCAAAAACTCCGACCGCATCCAGCCCATGCACAGCAGACCCAGCAGCACCGCGTGTCCGCTGATGGCATAAGCGAGCGCGCGCGATTTCGCCCAGGCAGTGGTCATCGAAAAACGGTCCGCTGCGAACACCCTGGAGAGCGTATGCGCGTTCGGGATGGCGAGGGATTCCAGTGGCATTGGAGGCGGCCATTCTGTCATCTGGACGTTCATCGACACACCGCTTGGGAACTATGACGATTAACTTGGCGCGCCCCCTATTTTGGACACCGTTTTCCTGCTCAGTAGTGCCTGGTCACACCAAAAATCTTTCTCCAGTTTGACCCGGGGCCCTGGTCGTTGGGGGGGAAGTAATCTTGTCCAATATCGCCAGATTCCATCAGGCTCTTTATCTGGGCGCTCTCGCTGTTGCAGAAATTGACACCTGACAGGGCATTGGAAATGTTTCTGGCCGCATCGACGTCAGCACCGAGCGCGTTGCTCAGTATGGGGGCTACTACTGCTCCACCAGGCACTTCATCCAAAGCGGCGTTGACTGCGACGTCTATCACCGTCTTGGCCAAGGCTGTCCCCCAATCCCCTGCACTTGGAAGTTCGTGATCGTCAATCGCCTGCATAGCCATGGCGCCGAATTCGCCCACCGCATCACCTGCCGCTTCGGTGCCGAAATCAGAGAATCCCCAGTAACGGTTCGCAGAGAATTTCGTCAATTCACCAGCGGAGCCACTATTAATTGATATCCTGACAGCAGTTCTGCTGTCTCCCTCTTCCGCGAGCCCTCCCGCAAAACTTGCACCTATCGCCGTTCCGTAGAGGTAGTTCACAACTTCGTTCTGTCCGGAAGGATCTGCGGACTGCAAGGGATGACTTTGGACATACGTGTAGGTGCTTATGCCGCCTGCCAGTCCGATAGGATCGCTCTCCACATACCGCCCAGTCGTCGGATCGTAGTCCCGGAAGTAGTTGTAGTTCAGCCCACTCTCCGCATCAAAGCTCTGCCCCGGCATCCGCAGGTTCAATGCCAACGACCCAGTTGGCTGCGTTTCCCCGAACGGATCGTTGACCGGCGACCAGTTCCACTTCACCGCATTGCTCGTTCCATCGATCGCCGTACGCGGCGTGCCGATCTGGTCCGGTTCGATGTAGCTCAACGTTCCCGTGCTTCCACTGATCACCGCGACCGGCATGCCATCCATCCACACCGTCTCGCGAACGCGGGTAGAGGTGTTGTCGTAGGTGCCCAGTTCGCGGCCGGCTTCGTCGTCGGTCCGGTACTGCGTCAGCGACGCGTTGCCGGCCAGGTATTTTTCGACGCGCTGCCCGATCGGATTGGTCGCGTATTGCATCACGGCAGCACCCGCGCTGTTGTTGAGCTGGCTCATGCGGTTGGTATTGTCGAACACGAAGCCCTGCGAGCCGCTGCCGCTGCCGGTCGAGGTCGTGTTGCCTGCCAGGTCGTAGCCTCGCGGTGTGTTGCCTACGGCGATGAGCTGGTGGCTGGTCGTTGGATAGGTGTAGGGAACCGCAGCGGCGGTGCCAGCCTGCTTGCTCAGGCGATTGC
>DATHOV010000230.1:0-4769 GCA_035484515.1 Lysobacteraceae bacterium | reverse complement strand
GACTATCCGGCCGACAGCATCAAGGGCGCGGGCATGGTGGTGCACACCACGCTCGACCCGGCCGTGCAGATCGACGCCGAGGCTTCGCTGGCAGAAACGCTCGACAAGGTGCAGCGCAAGAAAGGTCCGCCGCTCGAAGGCGGCCTGGTGGTGACCGATGTGCACAGCGGCGACGTGCTCGCCGTCGTCGGTGGCCGCGATCCGACCGCACTTGGCTTCGACCGTGCGCTCGACGCGCAGCGGCCGGTCGGCTCGCTGCTCAAGCCCTTCATCTACCTGCTCGCGCTCGCGCAGCCCGGCAAGTATTCGCTGGCGACGGTGATCGACGATTCGGACGTCAACGTCACCCTCGGCAACGGCCGGATCTGGTCGCCGGACAACGACGATCACCGCAACCACGGCACGGTCCGGATCATCGATGCGCTGGCGCAGTCGTACAACCACGTCGCGGTGCGCGTAGGGATGGACGTGCAGGTCGAGCGCCTCGCGAAGCTGATCAAGGTGCTCGCCGGCATCGACGGTGGAACGAATCCATCGCTGATCCTCGGTGCGACCGACCAGACCCCGTTCGCGATGGCGCAGCTCTACCAGTTCCTCGCCTCGGGTGGCGAGGTGCAGCCCCTGCATGCGGTGCGCGGCGTGCTCGATGCGCACGGCGCGATGGTCAAGAGCTACGACAGCACGCCGGCGGCAGCGCAGGCCGGCGACGCGATCGCCGCGCGCCTCGTGCAGATGGCGATGCAGCAGGTGGTGATCTCCGGCACCGCGCATGCCTTGCAGACCGATGGACTGGGCTTCCTGCAGGCAGCGGGCAAGACCGGCACCAGCAACGACAGCCGCGACAGCTGGTTCGCTGGTTTCACCGGCAGCCATCTCGCCGTGATCTGGGTCGGCAACGATGCGAACCAGGAAACCGGTTTGTACGGTGCGACCGGCGCGTTGCGCGTGTGGGCCGGCTTGTTCAAGAAATTGCCGAGCGCGCCGCTGGCCGTCGGCGACGATGGGCTGGAATGGGACTGGGTCAGTCCCGAAGCCTATGCGAGCGTGGACGCGGGTTGTCCCGGCGCGCGCCGCTTCGCCTTCGTGAAAGGTTTCGCGCCTGCCGGGCCTTCGCCCTGCGATGCAACCGCCAGCCCGAGCGACGAGCAAGGATGGGTGCGCGTTCCCGCCGCGGACGAAGTCGATCCGCTGACCGGCGCGCCGCTGGCGCCGAACTCCACTCCGCCTTCGCCGGATGCGTCGAATCCGCCGCCATCGCCATCGGCCGCGTCGGGCATCGATGCGCAGCAACCCATCCCGCCGCCGGCCGCATCGCCGGCGCAGGATGGCGGGCAATGAAAGCGACTCGCGCTGTCGCCGCGTCCTCGCTGTGCCTGCGCGCGATGCTGCGCGCGCCTTGCATCGTGCTCGCGCTGACGATCGCTGCGTGCGCACCGGAGGCGCCGCCGGTTGCCGATGTGCGTCCCGCACTGCCGTCGCCGCACGACCTGCTCGCCCAGGTGCGCGCGGCGGGCGCATCCGCGCCCGACTCGCTGGAGGTGCAGCCGTTGCGCGATCCGCGCGTCGCCGACCTGCGCGAGCGCGCGATCGCGCTCGAGGCCCAGTCCGACTATGCCGGCGCGACGCAGGCGATCGCGCAGGCGCTGGCGCTGGTTCCGGACGATCCCGAGCTGTTGCAGCAGTCGGCCGAATTCGCTTTGTACCGCAACGACTGGGCGCACGCAGGCGCGTTCGCGCAACAGTCCCTGGAACTCGGGCCGAAGGTCGGTTCGCTGTGCCGGCGCAACTGGACGACACTGCGCTTCGTGCGGCTCGCGCGCAACGATGCCACCGGCGTGCAGGATGCGACCACCCAGCTCGCGACCTGCAACGTCGAGCCACCGGCGCGCTACTAGCGATGACGCTTGCCGAACGCACGCGCGAGGCGCTGGTTGCAGCCGGCCCGCTCGCGGAGCGCCTGCAGGGTTATGCGCCGCGCGCCGCGCAGGCGCGGCTCGCAGAAGCGATCGCGGATGCCTTCGAACGGGGCGACTATCTGATCGCCGAGGCCGGCACCGGCACCGGCAAGACCTATGCCTACCTGGTGCCCGCGCTGCTGTCGGGCAAGCGCGTGATCGTTTCCACCGGCACGCGCGCACTCCAGGACCAGCTCTATCACCGCGACCTGCCGCGCGTGCGCGAGGCGCTCGGCGTCGGCCTGCGCAGCGCACTGCTGAAGGGCCGCGCGAATTACCTGTGCCTGTACCGCATGAACCAGGCGCGGGGCGATGCGAAGTTCGCCTCGCGCGAAGCCGTCGCGCAATTCCAGCGCGCGCTCGCATGGTCCGCGCGCACCAAGCGCGGCGACCTCGCCGAGCTCGCGGACATGCCCGAAGACAGCCCGCTGTGGCCGCTGATCACCTCGACCGCGGAGAACTGCCTCGGCAGCGAATGCCCGTTCTGGAGCGAGTGCTTCGTGGTGAAGGCGCGTGCCGAGGCGCAGGCGGCCGACATCGTGGTCGTCAATCATCACCTGCTGCTGGCGGATCTGGCGATCAAGCAGGAAGGTTTCGGCGAGATCCTGCCGGGTGCGAATGCCTTCGTGCTCGACGAGGCGCACCAGTTGCCGGAACTGGCCGCGCAATTCTTCGGCGAAGCGGTGAGCGCACGCCAACTCAACGATCTCGCGCGCGATGCGCTGTCCGAATGCAAGGACGTGCCCGCCGCTCTGGCCAGCGTGCAGCAACCCGCGCGCGGACTCGAGCATGCGTTGCGCGTGCTGCGCCTGGCGCTCGATCCACTGCCACCGCGCGGGACGCAGGCGCGCGTGCTGGGACTTCAGGAACCCGTCGAGGCACTGGATGCGCTGGACGAAGCGATCGGCCAACTCGCCGATGCCTTGTCCGGACTGAGCGAAGCGTCGCCGGGATTCGGCGTGGCGAGCGAGCGCGCGAAGCGCCAGCGCGAACGGCTGCTGCAATGGCGCGATGGCGAGGACGAACAGGTGCGCTGGTACGAACTCACGCCGCGCGGATTCATCCTGCAGCGCACGCCACTGGACGTGTCCGCACCGCTGCGCCAGTTCCGTGAGGCCAGCAACGCGGCCTGGGTGTTCACCTCGGCGACGCTTGCGGTGGACGCGGGCTTCGATCACATCGCGCGCAGGCTGGGACTGGAGGAACCGACCACGCTGCTGCAACCGAGTCCCTTCGACTGGCCGAACCAGGCGCTGTGCTACCTGCCTCGCGGATTGCCCGAACCGAACCAGCGCGAGTACGTGCGCGCGATGATCGATGCGTTGCGGCCGGTGCTGCACGCGTCCAGGGGTCGCGCCTTCCTGCTGTTCACCTCGCACCGCGCGCTGCGCGATGCGGCCGACCTGCTCGCGGACGATCCGTGGCCGTTGTTCGTGCAGGGGACCGCGCCACGCAACGTGTTGCTCGATCGATTCCGCGCATCCGGCAACGGCGTGCTGCTCGGTGCGGCGAGTTTCTGGGAAGGCGTTGACGTGCCCGGCGACGCGCTGTCGGTGGTCGCGATCGATCGCCTGCCATTCGCCGCGCCCGACGATCCGGTGCTGGAAGCGCGCCTGGATGCAGTGCGCCGCGCCGGCGGCAATCCCTTCCGCGACGAGCAACTGCCGACCGCGGTGATCTCGCTCAAGCAGGGCGCGGGCCGCCTGATCCGCAGCTTCACCGATCGCGGCCTGCTCGTGCTCTGCGATCCGCGCCTGCTCGGCAAGTCCTACGGCCGCATCTTCCTCGACAGCCTGCCGCCGCTGCCGCGCACGCGGGAGCTGGTGGACGTGGAGCGGTTTTTCGCGCGGTGAAAGGGCACGCGCTGAAAAGGGCTGAAAAGGCGACAAAGGCGACGTGCTGGACCGGCCCGGATTCCAAGAACCAGTAGTCAGATACTGACAGCTTCTGCCACGTCTCGATGCGCCTGCTCTTGTCGGGTCTGACGTTCAAGTTCAGCCGCCGCCGCGGCAGTCGGCTGCAATGAAGGGTCAGGCGTCGCCATCGACACAATGCGTTTCATCTGTCGTGACGCAGTGGATGGCTCGCATGCGAATTTCGTCCTCATCCGGAGGCTCCCACATGTCGCTGGCGATGTCGAAGACATGATCGGGAACGACCATCGAAAACGTGTGACCTTTCTCTTCGTTCCTTCGCCGTACGCGCTCGCGGCGCACTTCTCTCTGCGCATCAAGAACGTATACGCTCAGACTCAAGCCTGAAGCTTCGGCCCGCTCGTAAAAGGCCTCGCGGCTTTGCCGCTGGATCAGGCCCAGCTCAAGTACGACATCCGTACCAGCCGCAGCTATCCGCCGAGCCGCAATCCAGATCACCTCGGCACATCGATCCTTTCGTTCGATATACCACGGCACGAAATGGGTCGCCGGACGATCCTTGCTGAAAAGCGCCGCGAACCATTCGTCGAGCGCGATGTGGACACCGGATTGACGCTGTGCGAGCGAAGTCGCGAACGTCGACTTTCCTGCCCCAACCGGGCCTTCGATGAGATGAATGGTAGGCATGACTGATGGTGACGTTCTTGGGCGTTCGACGCCTAAGCCAGGCGGCCGCGCGGGCCGCAGCGCATGCATGATTGCACCGGAAACTTCCTCCGGCACGGTCCGCTTGAGCGCCTAGTTAGGGCGATTATGCACTTCTTGACATTCCACCGCCGCGCGCCCATCCTCAGAAACGACAGGCCGGATTCGCTACCGCTGGGCTACTTGCGCTCTTGCTAGGTGTGCTTCTTGTATTCGGATGTGCCGAAGTCCTGAA
>DATHOV010000229.1:0-7553 GCA_035484515.1 Lysobacteraceae bacterium | reverse complement strand
ATGGGTTCGGCCACCCAGGACCTGCACCTCAACGTGCCGGCGCCGGCGATCATCCTGATGGCGGGGCTGCAGGGCGCGGGCAAGACGACGACCGTCGCCAAGCTCGCCAAACACCTGAAGGAGCGCCGCAAGAAGAAGGTGATGGTGGTCTCCGCCGACGTCTATCGTCCGGCCGCGATCGCGCAGCTCGAAACGCTCGCAGGCCAGGTCGGCGCGATCTTCCATCCGTCCGATCTCACCCAGAGCCCGGTGGCGATCGCGAAGGGCGCGATCGACGCGGCGCGCAAGAATTTCGCCGACGTGCTGATCGTCGATACCGCGGGCCGGCTCGCGATCGATGCGGCGATGATGGAAGAGATCAAGGCGCTGCACGCGGCGATCCATCCGGTCGAGACCCTGTTCGTGGTCGATGCGATGACCGGCCAGGACGCCGCGAACACCGCCAAGGCCTTCGCCGAGGCGTTGCCGCTGACCGGCGTGATCCTCACCAAGACCGACGGCGATGCGCGCGGTGGTGCGGCGCTGTCGGTGCGCTACATCACCGGCAAGCCGATCAAGTTCATCGGCGTCGGCGAGAAGCCCGATGGCCTGGACGTGTTCCATCCCGACCGCCAGGCCGGCCGCATCCTCGACATGGGCGACGTGCTGTCGCTGGTCGAGCAGGTCGAGCAGCAGGTCGACAAGGACAAGGCGCAGAAGCTGGCGGAGAAGGTCGCCAAGGGCAAGAAGTTCGATCTCAACGACATGCGCGACCAGCTCGAACAGATGCAGAACATGGGCGGCATCGGTGCGCTGATGGACAAGCTGCCCGGTCTGGCGAGCGTTCCCGAAGGCGTGAAGAGCCAAGTCACCGGCAAGGAAGTGCCGCGGATGATCGCGATGATCAATTCGATGACGAAGAAGGAACGCCGTCACCCGGACTTGTTGAACGGTTCGCGCCGCGCGCGCATCGCCCGCGGATCGGGGACGACGCCGCAGGACATCAACCGTCTCATGAAGCAGTTCATGCAGATGGAGAAGATGATGACCAAGCTCTCCATGTTCGGCATGAAGGGCATGATGCGGGGCTTGAAAGGCGCGATGGGTCGGGGCGGCCCCGGCGGGTTCACCGGATTCGGCGGACCACCGCAGCAATAACGGCTTTGCCCTTCTTGCTTCGGGAGAAGAGCCTGCCCCCAAACTGATCGAGGGTGGCGGCAGGCGCATGAGTCCTCTGCCAGCGGTTTGCCGCCCGTCTTTTTCCCCGGAACCAGGCGTGGTTCCGGGGCAGGCTGTTGTAGCCCGGATGTGAATCCGGGGGCTTCTTCTGGGTAGGGGCCGCAATCTCGTGATTCATCAGGCGCTTCGGCACCTCACCCCCAACCCCTCTTCCGAGGGGGAGGGGCTTTGCAGAGCCGGGGTTCCGCTTTCGGCGCGGAATGGGTTATGCTACGCAGCTCGCCGCCACGCGTCCTCGCTGGCTGGCCCGACTAGTCCAACGAGAAACAACATGGTCAAGATCCGTCTGTCCCGCGGCGGCGCCAAGAAGCGTCCGTTCTATCACATCGTCGCCACCGACCAGCGCAACAAGCGCGACGGCCGTTCGCTCGAGCGTCTGGGTTACTTCAATCCGATCGCTGGCGCCAACGAGACCCGCATCGAGCTCGACACCGCCCGCGTGCAGCACTGGGTGGACCAGGGCGCACAGCTGAGCGACAAGGTGCGCCTGCTGCTCAAGGAAGCATCGCAGCCCAAGGCGGCGTGATGCGGGCATGAGTCAGGACGTGGTGCGTGCATACCTCAGTCCCTGGCAATGAAAGCCCATCTGGCGCGCGCGTCGATTCGTCGGCAGCGCACCTGATCGACAACGACCGCTTGATCGTCCTCGGCCGCATCGCCGGCGTATTCGGCGTGCGCGGCGAACTCAAGATCGAGTCCTGGACTGATCCCCGCGAGGCGATCTTCCGCTATCAGCCGTGGACCCTCGTGCGCGGCAGTTCCTCGTCGCCTATGGCTGGAGTGCGCGGCCGGGCGCACGGCCCCGGCCTGGTCGCAACCATGCCTGGAGTGGCCGATCGCGATGCCGCCGAGCCGTGGCTCGGTTTCGAGATTCGCGTGCCGCGCAGTGCCTTGCCGCCGCCGAAAGCCGGCGAGTACTACTGGGTGGACCTGGAAGGCCTCGAGGTCGTCAACGTGGAAGGCGTCGCTTTCGGCAAGGTCGATCACCTGTTCGATACCGGCGCCAACCACGTGCTGGTCGTGCGCGGCGATCGCGAGCGCCTGATTCCGTTCGTCCAGCCGCATCTTGTTTCGGTTGATTTCGACGCGGGCCGCATCGTGGTCGACTGGGACGCGGATTTCTGAAGCCATGCGCTTCGACGTCATCACCCTG
Organism: Lysobacteraceae bacterium; assembly: GCA_035484515.1. GTDB lineage: Bacteria > Pseudomonadota > Gammaproteobacteria > Xanthomonadales > Xanthomonadaceae > SZAS-103. The sequence continues at coordinate 5,182 of DATHOV010000229.1, read as the reverse complement.
TTTCCCGACTTCATCCGCCAGTGCGCCGACATCGGCGTGGTCGGGCGGGCGCGCGAGCGCGGGCTGGTGCAGGTCGAGGCCTGGAATCCGCGCGACTACGCGAGCGGCAACTACCGCCGCGTCGATGAGCGCCCGTTCGGCGGCGGTCCCGGCATGCTGATGCTGATCGAGCCGCTGCGTGCGTGCATCTCCGCCGCACGTGCGGCCGGCGAGGCGGCGCCGCTGATCCACCTGAGCCCGCAGGGCGAGCGTCTTACCCAGGCCATGGTGCGCCGGCTTGCGTTGAAGCCGCGACTGCTGCTGCTGTGCGGGCGCTACGAGGGCATCGACGAGCGCTTGATCCAGCAGGAAGTCGACGAGGAAATCTCCATCGGCGACTACGTGCTGTCTGGCGGCGAACTCGGCGCGGCAGTGCTGATCGATGCGATCGGCCGTTTGCAGGACGGCGCATTGAACGATGCCGATTCGGCGACCCAGGATTCGTTCGAGGATGGGCTGCTCGACTGCCCGCATTTCACGCGTTCGGACAGTGAAGGCACGGTCGGCATTCCCGACGTCCTGCTCTCGGGCGACCATGCCGCGATCCGTCGCTGGCGGCGCCAGCAATCGCTGGGCCGCACCTGGCTGCGACGCCCGGATCTGCTCGCACGCGCGACGCTGGGCAAGGAGGACCGTGCGTTGCTGGAGGCCTTCAGGCGCGAGTGGCTGGCCGCTGCCGACAAGCTTTCCGAACGCGGGAACTGAGGTGCGTCGGCTCTAGCCAACACCCTGAATCGTCGGCTATACTGCGCGACTTACTGCGGGCGACGTGCCTCGCATCCTCGAAGAAACGGTACCGTGCCATGAACAAGCTCCTCCAGGATTTCGAAGCCGCACAGATCGTGCGCACCCTCCCCGAATTCGGCCCCGGCGACACCGTCGTGGTCAACGTCAAGGTCAAGGAAGGCAATCGCGAACGCGTGCAGGCCTACGAAGGCGTGGTCATCGCCAAGCGCAACCGTGGACTGAACTCCGCGTTCACCGTGCGCAAGATGTCGCACGGCTTCGGTGTCGAGCGCGTGTTCCAGTCGCACAGCCCTGTCATCGATTCGGTCGAGGTCAAGCGCCGTGGCCGTGTGCGCTCGGGCAAGCTGTACTACCTGCGCGAGCTCGAGGGCAAGGCCGCGCGTATCCGCGAGGACCTGGCCGGCAACGCTGCCGCGAAGGCCAAGGCTGCCGCGAGCAAGGCCGCCGAGTAAGGTATCCATCGCGATGGATTGCTCGAACGGCCGCTGCTGATGCGGCCGTTCTGCTTTTCGTGGCAGGCCGATTGCGTGGACGCCTTCGCGCAACCATGATCGCCCAATGAAGAAGCCCATTCGCCCGACCGATGCCGAAGCGACACGCCCGGGCGTGCGCCTCGACGCGTGGCTCTGGGCGGCGCGTTTCTTCAAGACGCGCGCGCTGGCCAAGCAGGCGATCGAAGGCGGGAAGGTCGATGTCGATGCGCATGCAGGAAAGCCCGCGACGCTGTTGCGGGCGGGCGAGATGCTGCGGATCGCGCGTGGCAATGAGCGTTTCGAAGTGATCGTGCTGGGACTGTCGGCGCAACGCGGACCTGCTAGCGTCGCGCAATCGCTGTATCGCGAGACCGACGCGTCGCGCGTGGCGCGTGAAGCCGAGCGCGAGAAACGACGGATGGAAGCGACTGGCTATCGTGCGCCGCTCACGAAGCCCGACAAGCGCGCGCGAAGGTTGATCCACGCACTCGGCGACATCGACGCTTTCTGAGGCGCGCGGACAGGTCCGTGTCCGCGCGCTTCGATCATGTGGTCGGTCGTTCGTTCGTCCGTCCTCAGGATCGCGCAAGATCGAAACGATCCAGATTCATCACCTTGTTCCAGGCCTTCACGAAGTCGTTCACGAATCCCGCCTGTCCATCACTGGACGCATGGACCTCGGCAAGCGCCCGCAACTGCGAGTTCGAACCGAAGACGAGGTCAGCGATGGTCGCTGTCCAGCGTAGTTCGCCGGTCTTGCGGTCGCGTCCTTCGAACGTACCAGCCTCGGCACCTGACGGTTGCCACGCCGTGCGCATGTCGAGCAGGTTCACGAAGAAGTCGTTGGTCAACGCGCCGGGGCGATCGGTGAAGATGCCGTGCCGCGCGTGGCCGACGTTCGCGTCGAGGGCGCGCAGGCCACCGACCAGCACGGTCATCTCGGGTGCGGTCAGGGTCAGCAGGTTCGCCTTGTCGATCAGCAGTTCGGCGGTGGCGCTTTCCAGGCCCTTGCGGACGTAGTTGCGAAAGCCATCGGCCTTCGGTTCGAGGACGGCGAAGGACTCGGCGTCGGTCTGTTCCGCCGAAGCGTCCATGCGGCCCGGCGAGAACGGTACGTCGATGGCGTGGCCGGCCTTCTTCGCGGCGTCTTCGACGGCGGCGCAGCCGCCGAGCACGATCAGGTCGGCGAGCGAGATCTGCTTCCCGTTGGACTGCGCGCCGTTGAACTCCTTGCGGATGCCTTCGAGGGACGCCAGCACCCTTGCGAGCTGCTGCGGCTGGTTTGCTTCCCAGTCTTTCTGCAGTGCGAGGCGGATGCGCGCGCCGTTGGCGCCACCGCGTTTGTCGCTGCCGCGGAAGGTGGAGGCCGAGGCCCAGGCGGTGGCGACCAGCTCGGCGACAGTCAACCCGGAAGCCAGGACCTTTGCCTTCAGGGTCTTGATGTCCTGTGCGTCGATCAGTGGATGATCCACGGCGGGGATCGGGTCCTGCCAGATCAGGTCTTCCTTCGGCACCAGCGCGCCGAGGTAGCGGGCGCGCGGGCCCATGTCGCGATGGGTCAGCTTGAACCAGGCGCGCGCGAAGGCGTCGGCGAATTCCTGCGGATGCGCCATGTAGTGCCGCGAGATTTTTTCGTACGCCGGATCCATGCGCAGGGCGAGGTCGGCGGTGGTCATCATCGGCGCGTGGCGCACTTTCGGGTCATGCGCGTCGGGCACCGCGTCCGCTCCGGCGTTGCCCCTGGGCTTCCACTGGTGCGCGCCCGCAGGACTCTTCGTCAGTTCCCACTCGTGGCCGAACAGCGTTTCGAAGTAGCCGTTGTCCCACTGCGTGGGATGCGGCGTCCAGGCGCCTTCCAGGCCGCTGGTGATGGTATGGACGCCGTGGCCGGCGCCGAAGCTGTTCTTCCAGCCCAGGCCCAGCTCTTCGATGTTCGCGCCTTCCGGCTCGCGTCCGACCTGCGCAGGATCGCCGGCGCCATGGCATTTGCCGAAGGTGTGGCCGCCGGCGACGAGGGCGACGGTCTCCGCGTCGTCCATCGCCATGCGCGCGAAGGTTTCGCGGATATCGTGCGCCGAGCCGAGCGGGTCGGGTTTGCCATTGGGGCCTTCCGGGTTCACGTAGATCAGGCCCATCTGCACGGCGCCGAAGGGATGGGCGAGCTCGCGGTCGCCGCTGTAGCGCTCGTCGCCGAGCCAGCTGGTTTCCGTGCCCCAGTTGATGTTCTGCGGCTCCCAGATGTCGGCGCGACCGCCGCCGAAACCGAAGGTCTTGAAGCCCATCGATTCGAGCGCGGCATTGCCGGCGAGGATCATCAGGTCCGCCCACGACAGCTTGCGGCCATATTTCTGCTTGATCGGCCAGAGCAGGCGACGGGCCTTGTCGAGGTTGCCGTTGTCCGGCCAGCTGTTGAGCGGCGCGAAGCGCTGCTCGCCGGCGCTGGCGCCGCCGCGACCGTCGGCGATGCGATAGGTGCCGGCGCTGTGCCAGGCCATCCGGATGAACAGTGGTCCATAGTGGCCGAAGTCCGCCGGCCACCAGTCCTGCGAGTCGGTCATCAGGGCCTTGAGGTCTTTCATGACCGCATCGAGGTCGAGGGTCTTGAATTCGGCGGTATAGTCGAAATCCTCGACCATCGGATCGGACAGCGAGGAGTGCTGGTGCAGGCCGGCGAGGTCCAGCTGGTCGGGCCACCAGCCGGCGTTGGTAGCGCCTTTGCTTGTGGGGGCGTGGCCGGCGTTGCCCGAAAACGGGCATTTCGATTCGTTCGACGTGCTCGGACTGTCCTTGCTCATGGCGGCCTCCAGCTGGGGTGTGTGGAGTCCAGCCTAGCCCTCGATCGATTCGATCGGAAATCGAATGATTGGAACGATCCGATAGTTTTAGTCTATCGACGATTTTCCGGTCTTCTGCAATGCGCTGAGTCGATAGAGCGCTTCAAGAGCCTGCTTCGGCGAGAGTTCGTCCGGATCGATCGCGGCGAGCGCGTCGAGGGCGGCCGAGGAGGGCGCGAACAATCCCATCTGTTGTGGCATGTCGAGAACCGGAGCGGACATCGGCGTGCCCACACCGCGTGCGTGGCGTTCGAGTTCGGCTAGGCGCTTGCGTGCACGGTGAAGGACGGTTTTCGGCAATCCTGCCAGCGCAGCGACCTGAAGTCCGAAACTGCGATCCGCGGGGCCATCTTTCACCGCATGCATGAACACCAATGCATCGCCATGCTCGACTGCATCCAGGTGCACGTTGGCGATGCCGCTGCCCGGTTCGGCGAGCGCGGTGAGCTCGAAGTAGTGGGTCGCGAAAAGGGTGAAGCAGCGGTTCGTCGCTGCGAGCTGGCGCGCACACGCATCGGCGAGCGCGAGGCCGTCGTAGGTCGATGTGCCGCGTCCGATCTCGTCCATCAGCACCAGCGAATGCGCTGTCGCGTGATGCAGGATGTAGCTGGTCTCGGTCATCTCGACCATGAAGGTCGACTGCCCGCGCGCGAGGTCGTCGCCGGCGCCGATGCGGGTGAGGATGCGGTCGACCGGGCCAATCATCGCGAGCGCCGCGGGCACGAAACTGCCGATGTGCGCGAGCAGCACGATCAGCGCGTTCTGCCGCATGAAGGTGCTCTTGCCGCCCATGTTCGGGCCGGTGATCACCAGCATCCTGCGACTGTCGTCGAGCAGCAGGTCGTTCGGTTCGAACGGTTCGTCGCGCACAGCCTCGACGACTGGATGGCGGCCGCGTTCGATGCGGATGCCGGACACGTCGGTGAGCTGCGGACAGCTCCAGTCGAGCGCCTCTGCACGTTCGGCCAAGGTGGCGAGCACGTCGAGTTCGGCCATTGCGGCAGCGGCGGCTTTCAGTGGTTCGAGTTTTTCGGTGAGCGTGTCGAGCAGCGCTTCGTACAGCGCGCGCTCGCGCATCAGCGAACGCTC
>DATHOV010000228.1:0-2460 GCA_035484515.1 Lysobacteraceae bacterium | reverse complement strand
GACCCGCGGCGAACGCAGCGGCAGGATCGCGCCGTGCAATACCGGACACCACAGCCACCGACTGAGATCGACGACGCGACGATCGTGCAGGAATTCCGCCAGGTAGCGCCGCACGGCGCGCGTGGTCGGCGCATCGGGCGTGCCGAGGTTGACCAGCAGCACGGCGCTGCGCGCGTTGGTGTCGGATCGGGTTGCGGACATCAGCGCTCCGGAGGATCGGCGATAGTATCGCCCGCGAGCTGTCGGCTCACACGCGATTCATCGGTTCGGGCGATACTGCGGACATCCATCCCCCGACGGAGTTTTTCCGATGCGCCGAACGATCGCCTTCCTCGCCACGTTGTTGCTGGCCTGTGCTGCGCCGCTTTCCCAGTCCGCCCTGGCCGGCGCCCCCGAGGAGAATCGCGCACGCGATGCGCTGGCGGTGCTGGACAAGATCATGCGCATCCCCGAACAGTCGGTGCCGCAGTCGATGCTCGACAACGCACATGCGATCGCGATCATTCCGCATGTGATGAAAGCGGGCTTCATGGTCGGCGGCCGCTTCGGACGCGGCCTGATCTCGGTGCGCGGACCGAACGGCACCTGGAGCAACCCGTGCTTCGTCACCATCGCCGGCGGCAGCTTCGGCTTCCAGGCCGGAGTGCAGAGCACCGACGTGGTACTGGTCTTCACCACCCAGCGTGGGGTTGAATCGATCGTGCACGGCAAGTTCACCCTCGGCGCGGACGCCTCGGTCGCGGCCGGCCCGGTCGGCCGCACGGCGGAGGCCTCGACCGACGAGAAGCTCAAGGCCGAGATCTATTCGTACTCGCGCTCGCGCGGCCTGTTCGCGGGTGTCGCCCTCGACGGCGCGGCGCTGCAGATGGACGATCGTTCGAATGCCGCGATCTACGGCCGCGACGCCACGCCACGCGCGATCTTCGAAGGCCGCGTGAACCCGCCGCCGACCCCGATCGTGGACTTGCGCGACCGGCTGGAGGAATACAGCGCCAGCAAGCGCTATCACCCGCGCGACCGCGACATGGCCGCTCCGCAGCAACCGCCGGAGCCGGGCGAGGCGCCTGTGCCGCAGCCAGCGCAGCCCGTTCCGCTCCACTGAGGGTAGGCGATGGCGGCGCCTGCTATCCTGTCGGGCGTTACGCATCGTTCTTGAGGCAGTGCAATGGACTTTAGCATTTGGCATTTGCTGATCCTCCTGGTCATCGTCGTGGTGATCTTCGGGACCAAGCGCCTGACCAGTGGCGCCAAGGACCTCGGCGGCGCCGTCAAGGAATTCAAGAAGGCGATGACCGACGAGCCGGACTCGAAGAAGACCGACCCGATCCAGCAGGCGGTCGATCCGTCGAAGCTGCCGCCGCCCGCCGACGTGACGCGCGTGGAGCGCCCGCCGTCGGCGAATCCATCGGGCAGCGACCAGCGTCCGCGGGACTGACGCCGCTCGAGGCGGCGCCGCATGTTCGATTTCGGATTCGGCGAACTGCTGCTGCTGGCGGTGATCGCGCTGGTGGTGCTCGGCCCCGAGCGCCTGCCCGTCGCCGCACGCCTGCTCGGACGCTGGATCCGTGCCGCGCGTTCGCAATGGAACACGGTCAAGGCCGAACTCGAGAACGAGATCGCCGATGAGGAATTGCGGCGCAACCTGCGCGAAACCTCCGCATCGATGCGGCAGTCCGCGCAGCAGTTGCGCGGGCTGCACGAGGATGTCGCCGGAGCAGCGGCGCAGATGACCCGGCTTGCGACTCCCGCGCCCGCATCCATCGAGCCGCCATCGCCGGCGTCAGCGTCAGCGCCGCCGGACGCGTCGACCGCTGCGGGCGAAGCAGCGCCGCAGGATCCCGCGCAGTTGAGCCTGCTCGATCCGGGCGTGCAGTCGTCGACCAGGACCATGAACGGGACCGCCGATCGGCCGCGCTCCGATGGTTGATCGCGAAACTCCCGGCGATGGCGATTCCCGAGCAGATCGTGCGCATGCCGATCCTGTCGAACCGGCGACGCAGGAACAGGGCCTGATCGCGCACCTGGTGGAATTGCGCTTGCGCCTGCTGCGCGCGATCGCTTCGGTGCTGGTGGTTTTCGTCGCCCTGCTGCCGTTCGCGCAGCGGTTGTACTCGTGGCTGGCCGCACCCCTGCTATCGCGCCTGCCGCCGGGGGCGCACCTGGTCGCGATCGACGTGTCCTCGCCCTTCCTGGTGCCGGTCAAATTGTGCTTCCTGGCGGCGCTGACGCTGGCGATGCCGCTGGTGATCTACCAGCTCTGGGCCTTCGTCGCGCCGGGCCTGTACAGGCACGAGAAGCGCCTCGCGCTGCCGCTGCTGGTATCGGCGACGGGTCTGTTCTATGGCGGTTGCGGGTTCGCGTATTTCGTGATGCTGCCGATGGCTTTCCGCTTCCTCGTCTCGGTGACGCCCGAGGGCGTATCGATGATGACCGACATCAGCCACTACCTCGATTTCGTCG
>DATHOV010000227.1:0-5994 GCA_035484515.1 Lysobacteraceae bacterium | reverse complement strand
ACGATACCGGCCCGTGGTACCGCTTCGTGCGCAAGAAGGACCGCCCGTTCTCGATCGGCCGCCTGTCGGCCTTCGCCGGCAACGCGGGCGTGCTGCTGCGCGCTTACGTGTACGCGCGCCTGCTCGGTCGCGAGGGCATGCCGCGGGTGGCCGAATACGCCACGCTCAACGCCAACTACCTCGCTGCGCAACTGCGCAAGCGCGGCTTCACCCTGGCTTATCCGGAACGCCGCGCCTCGCACGAGTTCATCGTCACCGTCGCCCCGCAGAAGAAGGCCAACGGCATCACCGCGCTGGACTTCTCCAAGTCGCTGCTCGACCACGGCATCCACGCGCCGACCAATTATTTTCCGCTGCTCGTACCCGAGTGCCTGCTGATCGAACCGACCGAAACCGAAAGCAAGGACACCCTCGACCGCTTCGTCGTGGTGATGAAGATGCTGCTCGACAAGTCGGCCAGCAATCCCGACTGGATGAAGGGCGCGCCGTACACCACGCCGGTGCGCCGGCTCGACGACGTGAAGGCGGCGAAAGAACTCGACCTCGCCTACGTGCCGCCCTCGCGCGCGGCCTGAGCGAGCCGCAGCGCGATGGCCGACGGCAAGAACAGCCTGCTTCCCCGCGGCCCGTTGGGCGTCTGGCGCGCCTTGCGCTGGTCGCTGAAGGGCCTGGCGATCGCGTGGCAGACGGAATCCTCGTTCCGCCTCGAGGTGTGGCTGTTCGTGCCGCTGGCACCGCTGGGGTACTGGCTCGGGCAGGACAGCGTGGAACGCGCCATACTCATCGGCAGCCTGTTGCTGGTGCTGTCGGCCGAACTGCTCAATTCGGCGATCGAAGCGGTGATCGAGCGCTACGGTGCGGAGCATCACGAGATGGCCGGTCGTGCGAAGGACATGGGCTCGGCTGCGGTGTTCGTGCTGATGATGAATGTGCTGCTGTGCTGGGGGCTGCTGCTCGTCCCGCGCTGGCTGGCGCACTGAGCGAGGACGCCGAGGTTGGAATGGATCTTCGATAGCGAGATCTGGCTCGCCCTGATCACGCTGGCCACGCTGGAGATCGTCCTCGGCGTGGACAACCTCGTGTTCATTTCGATCTCGGTCAGCAGGTTGCCGCCGGAACGACGTTCGCTGGGGCGCCGCTTCGGCCTCGCCCTGGCCTGCGTCACCCGCATCCTGCTGCTGCTGACCCTGGTGACGCTGGCGCGGCTGACCGAGCCGCTGTTCATGCTGGTCGGCAGGGCGGTGTCGATGCGCGACCTCGTGCTGATCGCCGGCGGCCTGTTCCTGCTGGTCAAGGGCACGCTGGAGATCCGCGACTCCATCCAGGGCCGGGGCGAGGAAGAAGACATCTCGGCACGGCCGTCGGCCGTGTTCGGCATGGTGATAGCGCAGATCGCGGTTATGGACATCGTGTTCTCGCTCGATTCGGTGGTCACCGCGGTCGGCATGGTCAATGTGATCCCGGTGATGGTGGCTGCGATCGTGCTGGCGGTGCTGGTGATGATCTTCGCTGCCGACCCGATCGGCGAGTTCATCGACCGCCACCGCACGGTGAAGATGCTGGCCCTGACCTTCATCGTGATGGTCGGCATCGCCCTGGTCGCCGAGGGACTTGGATTCCACGTCAAGCGCCAATACCTGTATTTCGCGATGGGCTTCTCGGTGGGCGTGGAAGTGCTCAACCTTGTCGCCCGCGAACAGGCCGATCGCCGCGCGCAGCTGCGCGCGCATCGTTCCGAACGCGATCAATGACGAGCAATAGAGGATTGCGCTTCGACGCAATGCCGTGGCGCTCACGGCCGTGACCCAACTTGTCCTTGAGCGATCCCGCCCTCATGCTGTGTCCGAAACCGGGAGAACGCCCATGAGACTTGCCACACGCATCGCCATCCTCGCCCTCGTGCTGCTGCTCAGCGCCTGCGGCTACAACCAGATCCAGTCGCTGGACGAACAGACCAAGGCCTCGTGGTCCGACGTCATCAACCAGTACCAGCGCCGCGCCGACCTGGTGCCGAACCTGGTCGCTACGGTGAAGGGCTATGCGCAGCAGGAAAAGGACATCCTGATCCAGGTGACCGAGGCGCGTTCGCGCGTCGGCTCGATCCAGGTCACGCCGGAACTCGCCAACGATCCGGCCAAGCTCAAGCAGTTCCAGGATGCGCAGGGGCAACTCGGCTCGGCGCTGTCGCGGCTGATGGTGGTCACCGAGAACTATCCGAACCTGAAATCCGACCAGTCCTTCCGCGACCTGCAGGCGCAACTGGAAGGCACCGAGAACCGCATCACCGTTGCGCGCACGCGTTACATCCAGGCGGTGCAGGACTACAACACCTACATCCGCTCGTTCCCGCAAAACCTCACCGCGAGCTATTGCGGCTACAAGGTCAAGCCGAACTTCACGGTGGCCAATGAAGCGGCGATCGCCGCGCCGCCGACGGTGGATTTCAGCCAGCCAGCGCCGGCAGCGCAACCAGCCGCCCCGCGGCAGCCCGCCTCGCGGCCGGCAGCCCCGCAACAGCCCGCACCGCAGCCGAGCGGCGGCTGAGGGAATCCTGATGCGTCGCGCTGTCGCGGTTGCGCTGATCGGCTTGCTGTTGCTGGTCGGCAGCGCGTTCGCGGCGGTCGTACCGGTACCGCCGCTGACGGCGCGCGTCACCGATCAGACCGGCACGCTCGATGCGGCGCAGTCGCAGTCGCTCGAAGCGACGCTCGCCGCATTCGAGCAGAGCAAGGGCAGCCAGATCGCGATCCTGATCGTGCCCACGACCGGCGACGAAACCATCGAGCAGTATTCGATCCGCGTCACCGATCAATGGAAGCTCGGCCGCAAGGGCATCGACGACGGCGCGCTGCTGCTGGTCGCGAAGGACGATCACAAGGTGCGTATCGAGGTCGGTCGCGGACTCGAGGGCGTGATCCCCGATGCGATCGCGAACCGCATCATCGACGAGGACGTGGTGCCGAAATTCCACGACGGCGATTTCGCCGGCGGCATGAAGGCGGGCATCGATCGCATGATCGGGCTTGTGAACGGCGAACCGCTTCCGCCGCCGAAACCGCAGCGCGATTTCGCCGGCCCGAAGGGTAACGGTGGCGGCCTCTTCGTCGCGTTCTTCGCCTTCATCGTTGCGCGCGGGTTGTTCTCCGGATTGTCGACGTTGCCGCGCGGGGCGCTGGTAGGCGGCGTGGTTGGCGTCGTCGCCCTGATTGCCGGAGCGGGGCTGGTCTTCGCCCTGCTGTTCGCGTTTTTCGCTTTCGTGTTCGGGATGGCCAGCAACGCCGGCGGCCGCTATGTCGGTGGCGGCGGGTTTGGCGGTTGGGGCGGTGGATCGTCGGGCGGTTTCGGCGGAGGCGGCGGCTTCAGTGGAGGTGGCGGTGGCTTCAGCGGTGGCGGCGCGTCGGGAGGGTGGTGATGGGCGCAATCCGCGCCCGCTCGTTCGCACTCACCCTGATCAGCCTGCTGCTGTTCGTCGGCAGCGCGTTCGCCAACGCGATCCCGGTGCCGCCGCTGACGGCGCATGTCACCGACCAGACCGGCATCCTGTCGAGCGCGCAGGCGCAGGCGCTGGAAGCGAAACTCGCGGCGTTCGAGCAGGACAAGGGCGGCCAGATCGCGGTGCTGATCGTGGCGACGACCGGCGACGAAACCATCGAGCAGTACTCGATCCGGGTGGTCGATCAGTGGAAGCTCGGCCGCAAGGGCGTGGACGACGGCGTGCTGCTGCTGGTCGCGAAGGACGGCCACAGGCTGCGCATCGAAGTCGGTCGCGGATACGAAGGCGTGCTCCCCGATGCGATCGCCAACCGCATCATCGACGGGTTCATCGCGCCGAAGTTCCATGCGGGCGACTATGCGGGCGGATTGAACGATGGTGTCGATCGCATCATCGGCGTGGTGAGCGGCGAGGCGCTGCCGCAACCGGCGCAGCTCGCCAGCAGTCCCGCCGCGGAGCCGGCCGTGACAGGCGCTCCCATACCACCGCTGGCAGGGCACGTCGTCAACCAGACCACCTTGATCACCTATGCGCAGGCGCTTTACCTCGATGGGAAACTGAAGAAGTTCGAGGCGGACAAGGGCAGGAAGATTGCGGTCCTGCTGGCCTCGGACATCGGCAACGAGAGCTGCGACGACTATGCGCGGCGCGTCTTCAAGGCCTGGAATCTCAGCAGCGATGGTATCAGGGACGATGGCGTCCTGATGGCGGAATGCGAACAACCGTTCGGAGATCTCATCGTGGTCGGCCGCGATCTGCAGGGAACGATCACGCCGGCCCTTGCCGATCGCATTCACTATGAGGACATGGGGCTGAAACTGGTCGGGGGCGATTATGTCGGCGCGTACGCGGCTGGCATCGACCGGATCATCGATCTCGAGAACGGCAAGCCCATGCCAGTGGCCAAGCCGGAGAACAGTTTCGACTGGGAGACGGCCGCAGACTGGTTTTCGCCGCCGCCGCTCGGAACCTGGACCATAACCATCGTCGGCATGATCTTCCTGTTTTTCGTCGTGACCGCAATCCTCGGCTGGAAATCCGCCCTCGTGCGCGGCGGCGGTACTGCGCTGGCGGTCGGTGGCGTGCCGATGCTGGCTGGAGGAGAGATCGGCTTCGCGCTGTTCTTCGCCGTGGTGGCGTTCTACCTTTCCGCGAAGTATGGCCACGAAGACGGTCCCGAGCCCCATTGGACGGAGTCGGATGTACGCAGCAGATCTTCCGTGAGCGGCTGGAGCATCTTCGGCAGCATCCTCGGCATGGTGGCCAGCAGCGCCCTCAGCGGTGGTGGTGGCGGTGGCGGAGGTTTCAGGGGCGGTGGTGGCGGATTCAGTGGCGGTGGCGCTTCGGGGAGCTGGTGATGGCTGGAACGATTTCGAGGTTGTGGGCCCACGCACGCACCGGCACCGGCGTGGTGCGTCGTCGCTTCGATCACGAGGCGATGGAGCGGATCCGCGAGGCGATCGTCGCGGCCGAACGCGGTCATGCCGGTGAAGTGCGCTTCGCGGTCGAAGCCGCGCTGCCGATCGGCAAGCTCCGGCAGCATCGCGACGCGCGCAGCCGTGCCCTCGAGGTCTTCTCCCAATTGCGGGTCTGGGATACCGAGGAGAACACTGGCGTGCTCCTCTATCTGCTGTGGGCGGATCGCGCGATCGAGATCGTCGCCGATCGCGGCATCGCCGCGCTGGTGCCGGCGTCCGCATGGGAAGCGGTCTGTACCGAAATAAGCGATGGCCTGCGCAGTACCCATCCGGTCGATGCGGTGATCGCCGGCATCGCGCGGATCGGCGAGTTGCTCCGCGCTGCGCTGCCCGCACGGGAATCCACTCCCGACGAGCTGCCCGACGATCCGGCGGTGCTGTGAGCCTCACGGCACCGGTTCGTCTGCGACAATAGCGGCCTGTTCACGGCGGCAGTGCGCAAGACGGCAGGCGAATGACCCACTATTTACACGACATCGATCCGATCGCCCTGCAACTGCCGGCGTTCAACCTGTTCGGCCTGCATTTCCAGCCGGGCATCCACTGGTACGGCGTGATGTACCTGCTCGGTTTCAGCCTCGCCTGGTGGCTGGGCGGGCGGCGGGTGCGCGCGGGACGACTGCCGGGCGTGGACACCCACGGTTATGGCGACCTGATGTTCTACGCGATGCTCGGCGTCGTGCTCGGCGGGCGCATCTGGTACATGCTCTCCTACGTGCCGCTGGACTGGATCGTGCACGATCCGATGGCCCTGTTCCGGGTCTGGGATGGCGGCATGAGCTTCCATGGCGGCCTGCTCGGCGTGGTGACCGCCTGCGTGCTGTGGTCGCGCAAGCACGGTCTGCATTTCTTCGACACCATGGACTTCATCGCCCCGCTGGTGCCGCCGGGACTGGGTTTCGGCCGGCTCGGCAATTTCATCAACGGCGAGCTGTGGGGCAAGCAGAGCGACGTGCCGTGGGCGGTGATCTTCCCGAAAGGCATCCTTTCCGGACCCTACCAGGACGCGAGCATGGATCGGCT
>DATHOV010000226.1:0-10376 GCA_035484515.1 Lysobacteraceae bacterium | reverse complement strand
ATGGCCTGGGCCTGCGACGATATCGTCAGGAGGCTCATGCACAACAGGACGCCGCCTGCGATTGCTTTCATTGCGATTGTCCTCGAGCGAGAAAAGAAACCAAGGTACCCCGCAAGCCGGTCGTCCCTGCGTCAAGAACCCACTCAGGGCCCGCGCCGCACCACCCGCGGCACAGCCGCCGCGGTCGCGATCCCCTCGAAGCTCTGCATGGCGTTCTTGAGCGCCTGTTCTGCTGCGCGCAGCAGCGCCTCGGGAGTCTTGCCGTCGTCGGGATAAGCCGTCACGCCGATCCTGGCGTCGAGTTCGATCACATCCGTGCCGATGCGGAAAGGCATCAGTGCTGCGCTTCGTACCCGCTTGGCGAACGCGGTGCTGTACGTGCCTTCCATCGCATCCATCAGGGCCGCGAAGCGGCGCGGGGCGAGCTGGAAGAACAGGTCGGTGCCGCGCGCGGTCTTGCGCAGGCGCTGCGCGAATTCCGGCGCGATCTCGGGCGGCACATCGACCGCGGTCACATGCCGCGACTTGACCCTTTCGAGTTCGATGAAGAGCAGGCAGAACGGACGCTTCGATCGTTCGGCAGCTGCGATCGCCCGGGCGACGTCGCGCATCAGCAGGCTGCCGTTTCCGAGCTGCGTGGAAGAATCGAGCTGGATCGTTTCTCCAGTCGCCTGTTCGACCGCGTGTTGCAGCCTGGCCTGCTCGAGCGCCATGACGACCACCTTGGGCAGCCCGCCGACCATGAAACGGGAACGCGGAATGCAGTCGACCGCACCCTGATTCAGGGCATCCGCAGCCATGGCCTCGCTGACCTGATCGGCGATCAGGAACACCGGCGGTTCGCCCATCGCATCGGAACTGAGCGCAGCGAGCAGCTTCAGGGCATCGCCCGATGCTCCCAGCAGGATCGTCGCGAACCGTTCCGCCCTGGCCATCGCAAGGACATCCTCGGCGGGCCGCAACCAGACGACCTCTTCCGTCGCGTCGATCCACTCGAGCGCGCGACGGACGGCCTTGCCGAGGACGTCGTCCTCGTCGATCACCAGGATGCGATTTGAGGTCATGCGGAATGTCCGTGAAGTTTCGTGCAGCGTACCGGAGGGGCGTTAAAGTCGAAACCGGCGCGACGCGTGTCGGAGGGAAGCGTGTTCATCTCCGGGATCGAAGCCGCCGTGGTGGTTAACCTCGTTTGAACACCACTGCACCCACCATTTACGGACCTGGGTGCACCTGCCGTCTCGGTCAAGGAGAACAAGGATGATCGCCAAGAATACGATCTGCCTCTGGTACGACGGCACCGCACTGGACGCCGCGAAGTTCTACGCCGAGACGTTTCCGGACAGCGCAGTGGGCGCTGTCCATCGGGCACCCGGCGACTTTCCCGCGGGCAAGCAGGGCGACGTCCTGACGGTCGATTTCACGGTCATGGGCATCCCTTGTCTTGGCTTGAACGGAGGGCCCGGGTTCAAGCACGACGAGGCTTTCTCGTTCCAGGTTGCCACCGACGACCAGGCCGAAACCGATAGCCTGTGGAATGCGATCGTGGAAAACGGCGGCCAGGAAAGCGCATGCGGCTGGTGCAAGGACAAATGGGGGCTGTCGTGGCAGATCACGCCACGCGTCCTGATGGCCGCGATCTCCGATCCCGATCCAGCGGCGGCCAAGCGCGCGTTCGAAGCCAAGATGACGATGACGAAGATCGACGCCGCTGCGATCGAGGCCGCACGGCAAGGCTGATGCTTCCTGGCATGGGGCCGGCCAGCAAGCCGCCGTCCGCAACGAAGATCACCCCGCCAGCGCTCGCTCGAACAGCGCCAGCATCCGACCCCATGCCCTTTCCGCCTGGTCATGGTCGTAGACATGCGAATCGGTTGGACACCAGCCGTGCTTCGTGCCCGCATACACCTCGATTTCCGCCGGCAGCTTCGCCCGGGCGAATGCATCGCGCAGGGTGTCCTTGGCCTTCGGATCCTTGGCGTCGTCATTTGCCGCGATCGCGACGAGGAATTGCGCCTTCATCCGCGGGATGAGCAGATGGGGGCTGTCGGGCTTGTCCGTGGCCAGACCGCCGCCGTGGAAGGTGGCCCCCGCACCGACCCGTTCGGGAACGCTCGCTGCGGTGTAGAACACGGCCGGCCCGCCCATGCAGTAACCCATGGTGCCGAGCTTTCGCTTCGTGTCGACGGCTGCCTGTTGATCCAGGAAGGCGACGAACGCCTTCGCATCGACCTGCATCGTGTCCGCATTCAGGGTGCCGTGCAGCTTCATCAAGGCATCGCGCGTTGCCGGATCGTCGATGTCGGCGTTCGCCGCCGAGGTCGGTGCGCGCTGGCTCCGATAGAACGGGTTGATCACCAGCACCGCGTAGCCGGATTGCGCCAGGCGCGTGGCCATCTCCTTGAACGCCGGCCGCAGCCCGAAGATGTCCGGCCAGATCAGCACGCCCGGATGCCTGCCCTGCGCCGGATGCACGAAGTACGCGTCTGCCGTGCCGGCGGGCGTCTTGATGTCGACGTCCTGTCCCTGCGTCTCGACAGCGCCCGCGAACCCGGGCAATGCGGCCACCACCCCGGCGCTGAGCGTCATCAGGCAGAACGTGCGGCGCGTCAGCGGCTTTGGGTGGCGGGCGAACTCTTCGAAGTCGTCGTTTTCGCACATGGGTGGATGCTCCTTGCGGACCGCAATGGGTACGTCCCCATTGTTTCCATTGTTTCATTAGCCGGAATTAACCAGCTACGTCCCATCTTTCCCGATCGATGGTTGCCTGCATCTTCTCTTTTCCGGGACTGATGAGCGAATCCAATGACCGCCACTGGCGCAGGTTCCATGCGTATGTCGCGCAGGGGATGCTCCTGCCCGCGCGGGCGACGCTCGAAGCGCTCGTCGCGCGCGATCCGGCCGAGGTCCGGGCGCACCTGCTCCTGTGCGAGATCGCCTGGAAGGACGATCGGCTCCGCGATTCGGTCCGGCATGCGATGGATGCGGCCCGGGTCGTGCCGGACGATGCAGGCCTGATCGTCGCTGTCGTCGCGGCCCTGGTCCGATCCGGCGAATGCACGCTGGCCCGGGAATGCCTGCAGCGTCCCTTCCTGGCCGGGATCGACGATCCCACCCTGCTCTGGCAGTTGGCGGGGTTGCAGCATGGCCTCGACGATCATCCGGCCGCCATGGCCCTGTTCGAGCGCGCGTACGCGCGTGCTGTGGTCGAGACCGCGCCGGAGTTCCGTTTCGACTACGCCCTCGAGTTGTCCATCAACGGCCGCCTGCAGGAAGCCGAGACCGAACTGGAAGGTTGCGCGGCCACCGGGACGAGCATTGGCCGCGTCCATGTGGAGCTTGCGAGGCTGCGTCGGCAGACGCCCGCGCACAACCACCTGGCGCTGCTCGATCGCCAGCTCGCGCTCGCCGAGCCGGGGTCGGTGGACCAGGCGGGCATCGAGTTCGCGCGCTACAAGGAGCTGGAGGATCTCGAACGCCATGACGAAGCCTGGAGCGCGCTGGCGCACGCTAACGCATTGATGGCGGCGCGGACGCACTACGATGCGGCGCTCGAACAGGGTCTGCACGATCGGCTGCGGGACGCGTTCCCGGCGAACTTCACGCGCGACGTGGACGGCGCCGACGAAGGGCCGCTGCCGATCTTCGTCATCGGCATGTCCCGTTCCGGCACGACCCTGCTCGACCGCATCCTCGGCAGCCACTCGCAGGTGCGATCGGCGGGCGAACTGGAGGATTTCGGCCGGCAACTGCGCCACGTGGCCGGCCGCTGCACGCTCGACATGCTCGACGAGCAGATCCTCGCGCGGCTTCCGGACCTGGACTACGCCGAACTCGGCCGCCGCTACCTTGCACAGACCCGCTGGAGTGCGCGGAGGCGGTCGTTCTATGTCGACAAGCTCCCGGGAAACTGGCGGCTTGCGGGCCCGATCCGGCGATCGCTGCCGCGAGCCCGCATCCTGAATCTGGTGCGCGATCCGATGGATGTGTGCTTCTCGAATTTCCGCATCTTCCACGGCGAGGTCGGCGGGTGGAGCTACCGACTTTCGTCGGTCGCGCACTGGTATCTGGAGTACCGGAAGATCATGGCGCACTGGCATGCGGTCATGCCCGGCGAGATCCTCGACGTCGGTTATGCCGAGCTGGTACGCGATCCGGAGTCGACGATGCGCGGGGTCTTCGCGTTCTGCGGTCTCGAGTACGAGCAGGGATGCCTCGACCTCGCGCGCAACCCGGCGTCGGTCGCAACGCTGAGCATGGCGCAGGTGCGCGGAAGCATCCATGCGGACGCGTTCGAGGAATGGCGCCCCTACGCGACGCAACTGGCCGAACTGCGCCTTGCGCTGGCGTAACCGCGTTGATGGGTACGTCTCGGTTACTTGCGGCCAGCCGCTCAGAAGATCGGCTGCAGCACCATCCGCCCATACGCGACGAACACCATGACCAGGCCCAGCACGCCGCTCATGACGATGGGCGCGATCTCGCGGTACCTCGCATGCACCCAGATGAACACGAGGCTCTCGAGCGCAAGGACCGTGGCGGCCACCGCCGTGAGCACCGGCAGCCAGTGCAAGGCAGCAGGCACGATCAGCCCGACCGCGCAGACGAGTTCGACGATGCCGAGCGCCATCCACGCTCCCTGCGGCAACGCACCAAAGGACGGGACGTCCGCACTTGCCTTGTCGAACATGAAGACCTTCATGACGCCCGACGCTCCGTACAGGAGCGCGGCGAGGATCTGCAGGACCCACAGCAGGATGTTCATCGAGCGCCTTCTTCCGGATTTCGCATTGGCACGCCGAGCTTACAAGAGCACGGAATTGGTTGTGCGCGAGCCGATCTTCGGTCCCCGGTGGTGATTCGTCGACCGATTGCAACCATCCCCACAGTGCGGTGCGGGTCACAGCGAAAGGGCAGCCGAATGGGCTGCCCTTCCGTCGAGGCGACGAATCGCCAGGGTGCGTCCCGGACGGTCTACCGCTTCCGCTGCTCCTCGTAGGCCCTCAATTCGTCCTTGGAGATGTAGCCGTCCTTGTTGGTATCGATCGCATCGAAATTCCGCGACAACTCGGTGTCGCCGACGACCTCGTCGCGACTGAGCCTGCCATCATTGTTCGTGTCCAGGTCGTTGAACGTGGTCGACTTGGTCCCCGAGTGACCGTTCATTGTCACCGGAACCGATGGCGTGTCCGCAGGCATGGTCGGATCGGTCGCCGTCTGCGCAAATGCGGGCAGGGCCAACGCGGCTGCCAAGGCCAGCGCTATCGGCGAAAAGGCGTGCCTGGAAAGTTTGAACGATTTCATCGTTGCATCCTCCTTGAGAAAAGTGAGGCGCGGCGTCATGCCGGCCCTTCTACCCTGCCGCAACAGGGCTGAATCCTCCCTGCATTCGGGTCGCGGCGAACAGATTCCCTTAACAACAGGGCGCCTGAGTCGCGCCAACGGGACAGCAAAGATAAAGTGTCTCTGAACCCTTGACGGACAATGGGTGCACGGCACGCGATGCGACGCGGGACGACCCATCTTTCAGGACACGCATGCGAACCTTTGTACTGCGAGCCCGGGCGGCACCCACGGACGGCCAGGAGCTGTTGAATTCCGTCGGCAAGCAAGCCCACACCGAAATCCTGGCGCATACGCTGATGAACGCGGTCTTCGTGGCCCAGTCGCATCGCGAGGACGTAACGGTCTACCTCGTGCTGGAAAGCACCCGGGATTTCTCCCGCACGATCCGCTTCGACGCCAACGCGATGCACGACATCGGCGGCTTCGACGAACGCGCGCTGCTGGGAAAGATCGCCAAGGCGCTGGATGCTTCCAGAGGGATGGGCAAGGAAGAGACGCGACCGGTGGAATCGGGCGTTACCGTGCGCACGCTGAGCTTCGAGCGACTGGTGCAGGAACTGGGCGAAGACCATCAGCTGTTCGTGATGGACCCGAAAGGCGCATCGATTCGCGAGCAGGCGTTCCAGGGCAATCCATGCTTCCTGCTGACCGACCATATCCCGATGCCGAAAAAGACCTTCCACAGCCTCGAACGCCTGGGCGCGAAGAAAATCACGCTGGGATCGAAAATGCTGTTCGCCTCGCAATGCGTCGTGTTGATCCATCACGAGCTGGACCAGCGATGACGTCTCTGGCACCGTCATTCTGGACGACCGTGTCGTCCGAGCGCGTCAGTCTGCGCACTCCACGCGGTCGCGGCCGGCCGTTTTCGCGCGGTAGAGCGCTTCGTCGGCGCGATTGATCAGGGCGACGATCGTTTCGTCCTTGCGGTATTGCGCGACTCCGGCGGAAAACGTGATGGTCAACGGACCGGCGCTGGTGGCGAAGGGGTTCTGGTGGATCGCTGCGAGCAATCGCTCGACGCACGAGCACGCCCCCGGGCCGGCGGCGTACGGAAGCAGCATCAGGAATTCTTCGCCCCCGTAGCGACCGAAGGTGCTCTCGACTTCGGCGCGACCGATCACGTCCATGCGCCGCAGCTGGGAGCGGATGCGTTCGGAGAATTCGCACAGCACCTCGTCGCCCACGTTGTGACCATGGGTGTCGTTGATGTACTTGAACCGGTCCAGGTCGAGGATGCACAAGGCGAACGGCTCGCTGTAGCGTCTTGACCGCTCCTGCTGCTGTTCGAGCACTTCCATGAGGTGGCGGCGGTTGTGCAGGCCAGTGAGTTCGTCGCGGCTGGCCAGTTCCTTCAAGCGCCCCAGGGCTGCCGCCAGCGCGTCCTTCTTCTTCGCCAGGCTGGCGCGAAGTCCGGCGATGTAGCCGCCGAGCAGGGACATCCACAGCAGCACGACCACAAGGATGATGAAGTGCAGCAGCTCCAGGTGGAACGTCACGCTGTCGCGCTGCGTCGCGTCGTACTTGAACAGCAGCATGATCGCGTAAGCCAGCGCGGCCGCGGCGGTCATGGCGAGGTACTGGCGCGTGCTGAAGCTGAAGGTGCCGAAGAAGAACGACGTGAAGAACAGCATCAGCACGACGACCATCGCCTGGGCGACGACGTAATAGCCGATCACCAGCGCGAACAGGCAGGCGATGCCGATCTGCAGCGGCATCAGGCTCGGATCGGCATACCGGCGGGAGATGCCGGACCTGATCACCACGAAGAAGCAGGCGTTGATCGCGAGCGCGGCGACCAGGAGCACCGACAGCCCCGGATACCCGATCCGCAGCCAACCCTCCTGGACCGAATACGCCAGGGGCGCCAGGAACATCAGGTAGGACAGCAGTCCCATCAACTGGCGCTTGAGCCGCGTGGCCAACGCGCGGTCGCCTTCCGGGAACAGCGAGAAGGACATGCAGGCCTCTTTCCTGGCAACGGATGCAACTGTATCAATCGGGACGGGCTTGCGAAAGAAAGCGGATTCCGCTTTCCGCGCTGCATGCTGGAACCGTCGGGAACCGGAACTGCCGGGCGGCATTATCGGAAACAACTATCGGAGACCGGCGACGCTCCCGGCCGCCTCAATAACTGATATTGACGATTCTGGGATTGACGATCTTGGCGCTGGTGCAGGCCGTTTCGGGGTCCGTGCCAGGTTCGATGTTCCAGGCCGGATTGTTCACGACCTTGCCGCCGACATAGGCCTGGATGGCCGTGAACCTGATCGGACCTGTCCTCGGGAACTGGCTGCACGAGCTGACACCGTAGGTTTCCAGCGCACCGGCGAATACCCAGTCGAAAAGCTGGGTGTAGCCACTGGATTTCAGGACCGCCGAAGGCAGCGACGTCTGGGTTTCGTCGGTTGCGGTGATCGTCCATTGCTGGCCGCTCGTGTTGACCATCGTGCCGTAGATCTCGTCGCCGGGGCTCACGACCACGTTGTTGCCGACGTAGGTCGTGCCCGACTTGCAGCAGTTCCACGAGGCGATGGTCCAGTTGTTGGCGCCATAGCCATCCCAGCTCAGCACCGGCTGCAGGATGGTCACCACGTGCTGGGCGTCTTCAAGACCGGGGAAAAAATACAGGGTCTGGCCGGAGCTGGTGGTGGGATTGCGAGGGACCGTCATCGTGGCGATCAGCTGGTTGGTGCCGGAAGTGAGTGTCGCCGACACCAGCTGGAGGTAACCGTTGTAGACCTCGGGCAGGTGGGTGGCCTTTTCGGTCGCCTCCACGCGAACGCCACTCCTCAGGAAGTGCGGGTAAGCGCAAGCGGCGACCTGGCGGATCTTGCCGTCGGCGCGCCGGATGCTTCCGTCTTGCTGCAGTTCCTCGCTCTGGTCGACGTGCTGCACGCAGGACGCATGGAAATAGCCATTCGGGGTCCTGACGTACTCGGCAGTCATCCCGGGCACGCGGGCGAGCTCGTCCGGCGTTACCCGGGTGAGGCCGACGTCCTGGTCGGCCTGTGCGAAAACCGCCATGGGTGCCGCTGCAGCGGCCACGCACGAAACGAGCATCGCCTTGAAGAAGATTCTTTTCATTGGAGTTCCCCTATCAGTCCGATTTGGAAAGGCTGGAATCGATAGACGCCTCAATAACTGATATCGACGTTCCCGTAATTGACAATGCTGGCGCCGGTGCAGGCCGTTTCGGGGTCCGTACCGGGTTCGATGGTCCAGGCCGGTTTGCCCACCGACCTGCCGGCGACGTAGGCCTGGATGCCGGTGAATTCGATCGGACCTGTTTTCGGGAATTGGCTGCAGGAGCTGACACCGTAGGTTTCCAGCGCGCCGGCTATGACCCAGTCGAAAAGCTGAAAGAAGCCACTGGTATTCAGGACGGCCGAAGGCAGCGACGTCTGGGTTTCGTCGGTTGCGGTGATCGTCCACGACTGGGCGACCGTTCTGACCATGGTGCCGTAGATCCGGTCGAGAGGCTTCACGACCACTTTGTTGCCGACGTAGATCGTGCCGGACTTGCAGCAGTTCCAAGAGGCGATGGTCCAGTTGTTGACGCCATAGCCATCCCAGCCCAGCACCGGCTGCAGGATCGTGTCCTCGTTCACGGCATCTACAAGGCCGGGGAAGAAATACAGGGTCTGGCCGGACTTGCTGGCGGGGTCGTGCGGGACCGTCATCGTGGCGTTCAGCTGGTTGACGCCAGTGGCGATGATCGTCGACACCAGCTGGAGGTAGCCGTTGTAGACCTCGGGCAGATGGGTGGCCTTGGTGGTCGCCTCCACGCGAACGCCACTCCTCAGGAAGTGCGGATAAGCGCAGGCGGCGACCTGGCGGATCTTGCCGTCGGCGCGCCGGATGCTCCCGTCCGCCTGCAATTCTTCGCTCTGGTCGATGCGCTGCACGCAGGACGCATGGAAATAGCCATGCGGGGTCCTGACGTAGTCGGCGGTCATCCCGGATACACGGGCGATCTCGTCTGGCGTGACCCGGGTGATGCCAAGGTCCTGGACGGCTTGTGCGAAAACCGTCATGGGTGCCGCTGCAGCGGCCAGGCACGAAACGAGCATCGCCGTGAAGAAGATTCTTTTCATTGCGGTTCCCCTATCAGTTCGATTTGGAAAGGCTGGAATCGATGGGTACGTCCCATGATTTCGAGAAGAAAAACGGGAAAACGCGAGAAAACAGGATCAGGGAACATTTCCACTCGACAACATCGATCTCTGCCGCCATTTCCTGCGCAGCGCCCCAATTCACGTGTCACGCTTCAGCAGCCCCTTCAGGCCGGCAAACGGATGGCCGGTCGCCGCCGACACTTTGCTCTCCGCGTCCAGGGCACTGCCGCCAGTGTGATCGATGTGACGCGAGTGCTCGTTGTCGTGACAATAGATGCACAGCAGTTCCCAGTTGCTGCCGTCGGCCGGATTGAAATCGTGATCGTGGTTCCTGTGGTGCACGGTCAGCTCCTGCAGATTGGCCCGGGTGAACTCGCGCCCGCAGCGGCCGCAGATCCACGGATACATCTTCAAGGCCCGCTCGCGATAGCCCTGGTTGCGCTGCTCGGCGTCGCGCCTGGCGTCGGCGACGATCCGGTCGAGCCTGGCGTTGTCGATCGGCGGCTTCGGGGTGGGCATCGGTGTGTCTGCCGGTGGTGGCGAAAGCATCAACGGCACCAAGATACGCGCTGAAACCGCCGAGCAACAACAGGTCGAAGGCCATCACGCCCCATAAAGGACGGAGGCCGTTCCGCGGGAACAATCAGCTCCGCCCCGTTTTCCCGCGAACGGGGACGTTACCCATCAAGATGCGACCATCGATTGGCTACGTCCCCTTCCTGCTCAGCCCCACGCCTGCATCGCCAACGCAAACGAACGCAGCCGCGCGGCGTGGTCGAACACATTCGCGGTGAGCAGCAATTCGTCCGGACGATGGGTCTCCACGAAGGCACGCAGGCCCGCGCGAACCGTGTCGGGTGCACCGACAACGGCGCAGGCCAGCGCGGCATCGACGCCGGCCTTTTCCTGGGGCGT
>DATHOV010000225.1:0-4138 GCA_035484515.1 Lysobacteraceae bacterium | reverse complement strand
CCTGATGCGCGGCGTCGCAGGCAGCGCGGCGGCGAGCAGTGGCGCTGCGATCGGAGCGATCGAAGCCGGCCGGCGCGCCGACTGGATCGTGCTCGACGACCAGGCGCCCGAACTCGCTGCACGCCGCGAGGCCGACATCGTCGACAGCTGGATCTTCAGCGGCAACCGGAACCTCGTGCGCGAGGTCGCCGTCGCCGGCCGCAGCCTCGTGCGCGAGGGCCGGCATATCGACGAGGAGCGCATCGCGGAACGTTATCGCGCCTGCGTGAAACGGCTTGCGGAAGCGATGTAGCAACCGTGTCCGCGCGGACGCAGTCGGGCCGGACAGGACAACCATCCGGGACAAACATCGGAAATTCCAGAACCGTTCAGCAATGCGTTCTGCCTGGCCTGACGCGTGGATGAATGCAGATCCGCCCAGATTGCCTCGCCACAGCGAACGTGGCGTATAAGCAAAACAAGAGCAAAGGGGCCGACGGTCCCGATGCTTCAACAGGAGGCAACCATGAACAAGTTCCTGATCTCCATATTGCTCGCATCGTGCGTGGGTGTCGCATCGGCGCAAACGACTACGGCACCGACGGATACCGGCACACAGGACAAGGGCGACGTCGTTGCAGTGAAGGACAACCGTCAGGTCAATTCGATGTGCGTGCAAACCGGCACCATGGTCAAGAAGAACGTGGACCAGAGATCTGCGCGCGCGGTGGATTGCGCCGGAAGTTCTCCGGGCACGACCTACACCCGGAAGGATATCGACAGCACGGGTGCGCAAACTCCAGCCCAGGCGCTGGAGCAGCTCGACCCCTCGGTTCGTATTCACCACTGACCAAGGCGCGCACGGGCGATTCGAAGTGGCGCCCGTGCGCGACGGCAATGGTCATTCCAGCATGGAATGATCTATCCTCCGGCCATCGCGGAGGAGGCGGTTCATGCGCTCGAAAGTCCACATCGCCGTCCGCATCGCCGGCCTGCTGATGCTGTTCTGCTGCGCGGCGGTTTCCGCCGCGGATCATCGTCCTCTCACGGTGTTCGCTGCTGCCAGCCTCAAGGAAAGTCTCGACAACGCCGAGCACGCCTGGGAGGCTGCAGGCCATGCCAAGGCCGTGGTCTCTTACGCTGCCAGCTCGGCGCTCGCCAAGCAGATAGAGCAGGGCGCACCGGCGGATGTGTTCATCTCGGCCGACAACCAATGGATGGATTACCTGCAGGACAAGAAACTCGTCGAGCCTGCCTCGCGCTTCGTACTGGTTCGCAACGGGCTGGTACTGGTCGCGCCGACGACATCGGCGTTGTCGTCGCTCGATCCGGGCAAGCGCGACGCGGTGCTTTCCGCGCTCGGTAGCGGGCGCCTTGCGGTTGCCGAAACCTCGAGCGTTCCCGCGGGCATCTACGCGAAGCAGGCCTTGCAGAAACTCGGACTATGGGACGCCGTGTCCGCGCATCTGGCGCAGGGCGAGAACGTGCGTGCGACGCTGGAATACGTTGCGCGCGGCGACACGCCGCTGGGCATTGTCTATCTCACCGACGCGAAGGCCGAGCCGCGCGTGAAGGTGCTCGCGACCTTCGACGCCAGAACCCATGAGCCGATCGTCTATCCCGCAGCGCGCACCACGGCCGCAGCCGATCCGAAGACAGCGGCGGCGTTCCTGGAATTCCTGCGCGGCAAGCAGGCGACCGATGCATTCCACGCCGCCGGCTTCGCCGACGGGCGCTGATCGAACCTCCGCAACGGCGTGATCGCATTCACCACCGAGGAAGCCGATGCGATTGCCTTGTCGGTGCGGGTAGCGGCGATCGCCGTGGTCTGCGCGGCGCCGTTCGCGATCGGCGTGGCCTACGTGCTCGCGCGTTCGCAATTCCGCGGCAAGGTCCTGTTCGATGCGCTCGTGCACCTGCCGCTCGTGCTGCCGCCGGTGTTGACCGGCTACGTGCTGCTCGTGCTGTTCGGTCGCAACGGCCCGATCGGATCGCGGCTACAGGACTGGTTCGGCATCAGCGTCGCGTTCCGCTGGACCGGCGCGGTGATCGCCGCAGCGGTAATGGCGTTCCCGTTGTTCGTTCGCGCCGTGCGGCTTTCCTTCGAAGCGATCCCGAAGGATCTCGACGAGATCGCTGCAAGCCTCGGCGCCGGCTCGTGGCAACGCTTCCGGCGCGTACTGTTGCCGCTGAGCCTGCCCGGCATCGCCGCCGGATCGACGCTCGCCTTCGCCAAGGCGCTCGGCGAGTTCGGCGCGACGATCACCTTCGTCTCCAACATCCCGGGCGAAACGCGCACGATCGCGCTGGCGATCCAGTCGCTGACCCAGGTGCCCAACGGCGACGCCGGCATCGAACGGCTGGCCATCGTTTCGGTGCTGCTGTCGCTCGGCGCGCTGGCAGCGTCGGAGTGGCTCACCCGGCGCGCGCAGCGCAGACGTCGCTAGAACTTGTCTCGAATTCCAGGGTCACCACTTTCAGCTGGTCAATGACGAGCAAGGAACAACGCGCAACGAATTCGAGACAGGTTCCAGCGATCGCTCGCGTCGTATCCCGAATCCGAATCCGCATCAAGGAGGACATCCATGAAGACACGCACACTCGGTCGCAACGGCCCCACGATTTCAGCGCTTGGCCTGGGCTGCATGGGCATGAGCGATTTCTACGGCGCGCACGACGACGCCCAATCCACGCGACGATCCGGCATGCGCTCGATGCGGGCATCAGCCTGCTCGATACCGCCGACATGTACGGCCCGCACACCAACGAGAGGCTCGTGGGCGGCGCGATCCAGGGCCGTCGCGATGAGGTCATGCTGGCGACCAAGTTCGGAATCGTGCGCGATCCGTCCAACCGGCTGGCGCGCGGGATCGACGGCAGTCCCGCCTACGTGCGCGCGAGCTGCGAGGGCAGCCTGAAGCGCCTCGGTGTCGAGCGCATCGACCTGTACTACCAGCACCGTGTCGATCCGAAGGTGCCGATCGAGGAAACCGTAGGCGCGATGTCCGAACTTGTCACGTAGGGCAAGGTGCGCTACCTCGGGTTGTCGGAAGCCTCGACCGGGACGTTGCGGCGCGCCTGTGCGGTGCATCCGATCGCCGCACTGCAGAACGAGTACTCGCTGTGGACGCGCGACCCGGAGAACGGTGTGCTCGACACGTGCCGGGAACTCGGGGTCGCGCTGGTCGCCTACAGCCCGCTCGGTCGCGGTTTCCTGACCGGCGCGATCCGCAGCCCAAACGACTTCGACACCGACGACTTCCGACGCAACAACCCGCGCTTCCAGGGCGACAACTTCGCTCGCAATCTCGCGCTGGTGGACAAGGTGCGCATGCTCGCCGCCGACAAGGGCTGCATGCCGGCACAGCTCGCGCTTGCGTGGGTTCTCGCGCAGGACGACTCCATCCTGCCGATTCCCGGCACCCGGCGCATCGCGGCCCTCGACGAGAATATCGGCGCACTTGCGGTGGAACTCGATTCCGACGACCTGGCTGCGATCGAAGCGGTGTTCCCGCGCGGCGCAGCGTCCGGGGCGCGGTATCAGGAGGCGTCGATGGCGGCGGTCAATCGCTGAGACGGCCGAGGCGGTACGGACCAGCACCCCGACTTCCGGCACGCTGCGTACATCAGTTCATGCAATAGTCTGAGGGTCACTCTGGAGGGCTTCGCATGGGCGCGTTCGCAAGAAGTACGACGATCTGCATCGTCGCGGCGTTGGCGAGCGGTGCGGTTTGCGCCGGCTCCGATTCGAAGCCGGCAGCCGATGCAGCAAGCCATCCGCCGGCCGCAACCGCGACTCCGACCGCTGCGAAGCCGCAGCCTGGCATGAGCGCGGTCGAATGCGAGGTCTGGAATCGCGAGCGCGGCTTCGCCGCATCGGTCGAGCACCACGATGCGGTGGCGTTCGCTGAGCATGTACATGCCAAGGCCGCGTTCGATGCGAGCTCGCCCGATCCGACGCGTGGTCGCGACGCCATCGTTGCGGGCTGGAAAGGCATCATCGAAGGCAAGGCGATCAAGCTCGGCTGGTCGCCCGCGAACATCACTATCGGCGGCGACGGCAACCTCGCGGTCTCCAGCGGCCCGGACTGGATCGAGGACCTGCGTCCCAATCCGAAGCAGCATTACCAGATCGGCGAATTCAGCTCGATCTGGATCC
>DATHOV010000224.1:0-12637 GCA_035484515.1 Lysobacteraceae bacterium | reverse complement strand
AGCTTGGACAACTGCGCTCGCTGATGACCTCGATGCAGAATCCGGAGGCACCGCCGCAGGACCAGACGGCGCTGCTGACACAGGCGCTCGACCTGTTGATGCGGCTGACGATCTTCTCGAGCCTCGCCTACCTGGTGATCGGCGGTGCGTATTTCGTGCTGTGCGAGTCCTCAATCTGGCAGGCGACGCTCGGCAAGCGCCTGATCGGCATCAAGGTGGTGGGCCCCGATGGATCGCGCATCGGCCGGGGCCGCGCGATCGGACGATTCCTCGCGGCGGGGCTGTCGTGGCTGACGATGAACATCGGCCACGCGCTCGCCGCATGCAAGCCCGAGCACCGCGCCCTGCACGACTATCTGGCCTCCACGTACGTGGAGAATGTCGATCCGTCGCGGCCGGGCATGCCGCTCTGGGGCTGGCTGGTGATCGCCGCGCACGCCGCGCTGTTCGTGCTGCTGATCGTCGGCATGGTGATGGCGACGTTGGCCAGCATCAACACGGCGAATCAGTTCTGATCTGATTCGCGTGCCGGAGGATCCACGAAATCGTCAGACGAGGATGCCTGCCCGCGGCGGCGGCTTTCCCGCACCGCTGCGTCCGAATACCTCGCGCCAGGCCAAGTAGTTGCCGGACGCGCTCACCAGCAGCCAGAGCACTCCCATCGCGACGATCACCGGCACGATCAATAGCTGGCCCACAGCGCCGAACAACCCGAGTACCGCCGCGACGATCCCGAGCACCACGCCCATCGCGAACAGGCCCACGATCAGCAGCAAGCCATAGACGGTCAGCGGCAGGACGTTCGCAGCGCAGGCGACGAAGCTCTCGACGACCGAAGTCGCTGCGCCACGACCGTCGAACATCACCCGCGGCACGGCAAAGAACAGTCCGGTCAGCAGGAAGAACCCGACCGCCAGCGCAGCCATCATCGCCTTGAGCATCGGGATGGCGGCGGCCTGCGCCGCAGGGCTGTCCGGTTTGATCTGCTGGTTGGCGACCTGCAGCAGGACATTCCAATTGCCGGGACCGAGGACCCGCTGCACCAGCAATCCGATGAGCACGACCTCGACCAGCATGAACACGCCCAGTACCAGCAACTGTGCGCGAACGCCGGGCCTGCGCAATCCCTCGAACAACTGCAGAGGCGACAGCGGATGGCCGGCATCGGCCTGATCGATCGCATGCAGCAATCCGGCCATCAGTGCCGGCCCCAGCAACAACAGCAAGATCGAAAATGCGAACGCCAGATCCGGCAGCGCGCCGACCAGCAGATTCGGCACGAATTCGATCAACACGTAGGCGCAGGCGATCTGGATCAGCCCGCGCGGATTCCGGTCGAGCATGCCGATGGCCTGCCGTAGCCACGCCAGCCCGCGGCCTGCCGGTGCGACACGGTGCTCCATGGTGCTACCGCTCCATCATGGATGAGTGGAACCGTGCAGCGATCGCGCGTGCCGCACGAACCGGCGCAGCAACGTGCGCGCGAGCGGCGCGGCGGTCACCGTGCGCTCGATCGCCAGTCGGTCGATGCCTTCGTGCAGCAGCTTCTCGCGGCGCGCGGCGATATAGCCTCGCATCATCGCGGTGCTGAATTCCGGATGGAACTGCACACCCCAGGCCGAACGGCCCCAGCGGTAGGCATGGCAGCCATCCCGGTCCGAGCGCGCCAGTTTCACTGCTCCTTCCGGCAGGCGGAGAACGCTCTGCATGTGGGTCGCGTGCGCATCGAAGGCTGGAGGATGGCCACCGAACAGCGGGTCGTTGTCCGCCTCCGCAAGACGTTCGACGCGCACCGTGCCGATCTCGCGTCCGACCGGGTTCCAGCCCACCTCACCGCCGAGCGCGTGCGCGATCAACTGGTGCCCGTAGCAGATGCCGAACAGCGGAAGGCCGGCGTGCGCGGCTTCTGCCAGCCATTTCGCCGCGCGCTCGCTCCAGTCCAGGCGCTCGGTGACCATCGCACCCGAGCCGGTGATCAGCACCCCGGCGTAGCCTTCGCGGCGCGGTAGCGGCTCGCCGTCGATGACGCGGCAGACGACCGCGTGGTCGCGATGCAATCCGGCCGCGACGCGGATCCAATGCGCGAAGCAGCCGTAGCGACGCAGCGAAGGTGCCGGGTCGCCGGTTTCGACGATCAGGAAAGGCGCATTCATCGTCATCGGGCGTTCAATCCTGCGGCGGCAATGTGGAGAGGATTTCCTGCACCGTGGTCACGCCTTGCGCCACTTTTTCCACGCCTGCCGCGCGCAAGGTGCGCATGCCCTCGCCGATCGCGGCGCGGGTGAAACCGTCCAGTTCCATGTCTGCGCGGATCAGGCCGCGCAGGGTCGGCGTGATGGTGAGCAATTCGTAGATACCCACGCGCCCGAAAAAGCCGGTGCGCCGGCAATCGAGGCAGCCGTTCGGGCCGTAAGTGCCGATCGTCGGCATCGATGTCGGATGGTGACGGTCGTGCAGGGCCAGCCAGCCGGCTTCGGGCACCGGTTCGGGCTGCTTGCAATGCGGGCACAACGTGCGCACGAGGCGCTGCGCGAGTATGCCGTTGAGGGTGGAAGCGATCAGGTAATGCGGCACGCCGAGATCCAGCATACGCGTGATCGCCGAAGGCGCATCGTTGGTGTGCAGCGTGGACAGCACCAGATGCCCGGTCAGCGCGGCCTGCACTGCCATCTGAGCGGTTTCCAGGTCGCGGATTTCACCGATCATGATGATGTCCGGGTCCTGCCGCAGCAGGGTGCGCACGCCGGAGGCAAAGGTCAGGTCGATCTGCTGATGCACCTGCATCTGGTTGAACTCGGGCGAGATCATCTCGATCGGGTCCTCGACCGTGCAGACATTCACGTCGGACGTCGCCAGCCTGCGCATCGCCGAATACAGAGTGGTGGTCTTGCCCGAGCCGGTCGGTCCGGTCACCAGCACGATGCCGTGCGGGCGCTCGACCAGTTCGTTCCAGGCCGAGGCTTCGCCCGGATCGAAACCGAGTTGTTCGAGATTCTTGAACGCGGTGTCCGGATCGAAGATGCGCATCACGCATTTCTCGCCGAACGCGGTGGGCATCGTCGACAGGCGCATCTCGAACTCGCGCCCGCCGGGCGAGCGCGTCTTGATGCGGCCGTCCTGCGGACGCCGGCGCTCGGCCAGGTCCATGCGCCCGAGCACCTTGATGCGGCTCACCACCGCGATCATCACCGGCGTCGGCAGTTCGTAGACCTTGTGCAGCAGACCATCGATGCGGAAGCGGATACGGCTGATGTCGCGGCGCGGCTCGAGGTGGATGTCCGAGGCGCGCTGTTCGTAGGCGTACTGGAGCAGCCAGTCGACGATGTGGACGACGTGGCGATCGTCGGCACCCAGGTCCCCCGCGCGGCCCAGCTCGACAAGCTGCTCGAAGTTGGGCATGCCGCTGCCCGCGTCCTTCGCATCGCGCGCATCGCGGGCGCCGCGCACCGAGCGGGTGACGCCGAAGAACTCCATCGAGTAGCGGTGCAGGTCGAGCGGGTTGACGATGACCAGCTCGATGTCCTTGCGCAACAGGTTGGTCAGGTCCGGCAGCCAGTCGAGCGCGTTGGGTTCGCTGGTCGCGATGCGCACGCTGTCGGGTTTCACCTCGATCGGCAGGAAGCGGTAGCGCTGTGCGTAAGCCTGGGAGACGATGCCGGTCACCGCAGGCACGTCCACCTTGGTCGGATCGATACGCACATGCGCCAGTCCGACTTCCTGCGCCAGCCATTCCGATAGCCGTTCCAGGCTCAGCTCGACGCCGGCCGGTTTCATCCCGGGCACCTTGAGGTTGGACAGCAGGATCAGCGGATGCACGTCGACGACGTTCTTCGTCTCGCGCGCGGACGCGGCGGCTCGTGCGGCATCCGCCGGCGCCACGATGCTGTCCTCGACCAGCAGGTTCAGGATGCGATCGAGCGTCAGGCGTCCCGGCGGCAGCCGCTTCGCGCGCGGCGCATCGACGGGTTTCGCGGCAGCGGTCGGTGTGGATTCCAAGGTCAGCGGCGGGTAGCGCGGTTGGGGCGACCGCTATACTAGCGTCTTTCCCCGCAAGTCCACGGCATGGCCGCGTCCGCATCGCAACAGGCACCGACTTTCCAGCAGCTCATCCAGCGTCTCAACGCCTACTGGGGCGAACTGGGCTGCGTGCTGATCCAGCCGCTCGACCTCGAGGTCGGCGCGGGCACCTTCCATCCCGCGACCTTCCTGCGCGCACTCGGGCCGGAACCGTGGAATGCCGCCTACGTGCAGCCCTGCCGGCGTCCGACCGACGGGCGCTATGGGGACAATCCCAATCGCCTGCAACGCTATTACCAGTACCAGGTCGCGATGAAACCGAGCCCCGACGACATCGTGGAGCTTTATTTTGGATCGCTTCGTGAGCTCGGCATCGATCCGCTGATCCATGATCTCCGGTTGGTCGAGGACAACTGGGAATCGCCGACGCTCGGTGCGTGGGGTCTCGGCTGGGAGGTGTGGCTCAACGGCATGGAAGTCACCCAGTTCACGTATTTTCAGCAGGCCGGCGGCATCGAGTGCAAGCCGGTGCTCGGCGAGATCACCTACGGCCTGGAACGTCTGTGCATGTACCTGCAGAACGTCGATTCCGTGTTCGACATCGTGTGGACGCACGGCCCACAGGGCACGGTGACCTACCACGACGTCTATCACCAGAACGAGGTCGAGCAGAGCGCGTACAACTTCGAGCACGCGGACGTCGCCGAACTCTTCCATCGTTTCGACGCCTGCGAGGCTGAATCGCTGAAGCTGGTCGAGCTCGGCCTGCCGTTGCCCGCCTACGAACAGGTCTGCAAGGCCAGCCACTGCTTCAACCTGCTCGACGCACGTCGCGCGATCAGCGTGACCGAGCGCCAGCGCTACATCCTGCGCGTGCGCACGCTCGCGAAGGCCTGCGCCGAGGCGTACTTCGCGCAGCGCGAGAAGCTGGGCTTCCCCGGCTTGCGTCGCGAAGGAGTCGCGGCATGATCCTGATCGGCATGTTTGACTCGCCGTTCACCCGGCGCGTGGCGATCAGCGCGACCCTGCTCGGCATTCCGTTCGAGCACCGCAACTGGTCGGTCGGCAAGGACTTCGACCGCATCCGCGAATTCAATCCGCTCGGTCGCGTGCCGACGCTGGTGCTCGACGACGGCGAGTGCCTGATCGAGTCGGCGATGATCCTCGACTGGCTCGACCAGCAGGCCGGTCCGGAGCGTGCGCTGCTCCCTGCGTCCGGCGCGGCGCGTCGGCAGGCGCTGACCTTCATGGCACTCGCCACCGGCGCGGCCGACAAGGGCATCCATCTCGTGATCGAGCGGGTGTTCCGCCCGGAGGAAAAACGCCACGCACCATGGACCGATCGCTGCCGCGTGCAGATCGAAGGCGCGTTCGCTGAACTCGATCGCCTCTGCGCGGCTGGTGGCGGCAGCGCTTGGTTGCTCGGCGATGCGATGACCCAGGCCGACATCACCCTCGCGTGCTACGTCACTTACCTGTGCGATGCCGTGCCGCTGGGCTTGTCCGCCTACCCGTCATTGCAGGCACGCGTCGAACGTTGCGAGGCGTTGCCGGTGTTCGGCCGTTTCTACATTCCCTTCGATGCGCCGGTTCCGAACGAGGCGAAGTCGGCATGAGCACATATGCGCCCCTGCTGATCGAACTGGGCACCGAGGAATTGCCGGTCAAGTCGCTCCCGGGACTCGCGCAGGCGTTCTTCAACGGCGTGCTTGCCGGACTGGCCAAACGCGGCATCGCAGTCGAACTCGGCGATGCCAGGCCGCTGTACACACCGCGCCGGCTCGCCGTGCTGCTGCCGCAGGTCGCGCTCGAACAACCCGAGCAACGCAACGAAATCCTCGGCCCCTACGTCAACATCGCTCTCGACGCGAACGGACAGCCGACGCCAGCGCTCAAGGGCTTCGCGCAAAAGAACGGCGTCGATGCCGCGCAGCTCAAGCGCGCGACCGATGCGAAGGGCGAGCGCTTCGTTGCGCGCAGCGTGAAGCCCGGCGCGAAGACCGCTTCGTTGTTGCAGGAGATCGTGCTCGAGGCGATCGCCGCGATGCCGATTCCCAAGCCGATGCGCTGGGGCGACCACGACTACGGTTTCGCCAGGCCGGTGCACTGGCTGGTGATGCTGCTCGGCGAGCAGGTCGTCGACGGCGAAGTGTTCGGCATCAAGGCCAACCGCATGAGCCGCGGCCACCGTTTCCATCATCCCAAGGCGGTGTGGATCGGCAAGCCGGACGAATACATCGATGCCCTGCGCGCAGCCCAAGTGCTGGTCGATCCGGACGAGCGCCGTGTGCGTGTGCGGGACGAAGTCGAGGCCGCCGCGCAGAAAGCCGACGGCTTCGCACGCGTGTCCGACAACCTCGTCGACGAAGTGAACTGTCTGGTCGAATGGCCACGCGCGATCCTGTGCGGTTTCGACCACAAATTCCTGCGCGTACCGCACGAAGCGTTGATTTCGACGATGGAGTCGAACCAGAAATTCTTTCCGGTGCTCAACGACGAGCATCGGATGACGGAGCACTTCGTCGGAATCTCGAACATCGACAGCAGCGATCCGGCCGAAGTGCGCAAGGGCTACGAACGCGTGATCCGGCCGCGGTTTGCGGATGCGCAGTTTTTCTTCGATGAGGACCTGAAGCAGGGCATCGAGTCGATGGCCGAGGGACTGGCTTCGGTGACATATCAGCAGAAGCTGGGCAGTTATGCTGACAAAACCGCGCGTGTGGCTGCATTGGCCGAGGCGATCGCGAGGGAAGTCGGCGTCGATCCGGCGCACGCGCATCGCGCGGCAGAACTGTCGAAGGCCGACCTGCAGTCGCGCATGGTCGGTGAGTTCCCGGAGTTACAAGGAATCATGGGCCGCTACTACGCCAGTGCGATCGGCGAGACCGGCGACATCGCCGATGCGATCGATCAGGCCTACATGCCGCGCTTCGGCGGCGATGCGATTGCGCCGTCAAAGCTCGGGCAGGTGCTGGCGATAGCGGAGCGGCTGGATACGTTGGCGGGCGGATTCGCGGCTGGGCTGAAACCGACGGGCAACAAAGATCCGTTTGCGTTGCGCAGGAATGCGTTGGCTCTTGCTCGCTCAGTGATTGAGGGAGAGCTAGAATTCAATGTCAGAGAATTTCAGGTGAAGGCTTATTTTTCCCTTCCGGAGAAATGTCTTGCTGAGGCGCTGAAAAATCTCGAGTCTGCGAAAGGCTTGGTGGAGTACATTATTTGGAAAGACTGGGTCGCCAAACTTGAGTCCCAAGTTGAAGAAGATCACATTCAAAATCTGGTTGAGATGTATGCATTCATCCTCGACCGCCTTCGCAGCTACTACGCCGACCAGAATGTCCCCGCATTGCATTTCGACGCCGTCGCCGAACTGCGCCCCGCATCCCTGCTCGATTTCGACCGCCGCCTGAAAGCCATCGGCGAATTCGCGAAGCTTCCCGAAGCGCCCGCCCTCGCCGCCGCGAACAAACGCATCCGCAACATCCTGAAGAAATCCGCCGAGGCCGAGACGATTCCGGCTTCGGTCGATCCCACGCTGTTCGACAGCGATGTCGAACGCGCCCTGCACGTCGCCGTCGAACAGGCGATCGCCGACACCGATCCGCTGCTCGCGGCGAAGGATTACGTCGGCACGCTCAAGCGCCTCGCCGCCTTGCGCACGCCGGTCGATGCCTTCTTCGACGGCGTGATGGTTATGGCCGACGATGCACGCGTGCGCGGCAATCGCCTCGCCCTGCTCAAGCGTCTCGCGGATCGCTTCGCGTCGGCCGCCGAGATCGCTCTGCTTGCCAACGGCTAGGCGCATCTACAATTGCCGAAAAAGCCGAAGGCCGCCCTTGGGCGGCCTTCGTGCACTCCGACGATGCGTTCTGCAACCTCACATCGCTGCGATCAGCGCATCCCCGAACTCGCTGCACTTGATCTCGGTCGCGCCCGGCATCAGCCGCGCGAAATCGTAGGTCACGCGCTTGGCGGCGATCGCCTTGTCCATCGCGGCGATGATCGCGTCGGCCGCTTCGGTCCAGCCCATGTAGCGCAGCATCATCTCGCCCGACAGGATCACCGAACCGGGGTTGACCTTGTCCAGCCCCGCATACTTCGGTGCAGTGCCGTGGGTCGCCTCGAACACCGCGTGGCCGGTCACGTAGTTGATGTTCGCGCCCGGCGCGATGCCGATGCCGCCGACCTGCGCGGCGAGTGCATCGGAAAGGTAATCGCCATTGAGGTTGAGCGTCGCGACTACTTCGTACTCGGTCGGGCGCAACAGTATCTGCTGCAGGAACGCATCGGCAATCGCGTCCTTGATGATGATGCCAGC
Organism: Lysobacteraceae bacterium; assembly: GCA_035484515.1. GTDB lineage: Bacteria > Pseudomonadota > Gammaproteobacteria > Xanthomonadales > Xanthomonadaceae > SZAS-103. The sequence continues at coordinate 4,302 of DATHOV010000224.1, read as the reverse complement.
GCCCGGACGGCCTTCCGGGATCACATGCCATGGACCGCCATCGAGCTCGACCGCGCCGTAGAAATCGCGCGCGACCTTGTAGCCGAAGTCGCGGAACGCGCCCTCGGTGTACTTCATGATGTTGCCCTTGTGGACCAGGGTCACCGACTTGTTCTTGTTGGCGATCGCATAGGCCATCGCGCTGTGCACGAGGCGCTCGGTGCCGAGGTACGAGACCGGCTTGATGCCGACGCCGACCTGTACGCTCACCGGGCGATGCGGCGCGCCGATGCCTTCGAGTTCGGCCTGCCACGCATCGGATTTGGCCTGCGTGCCGAAACGGATCTTGTCGAACGACTTCGGGAATTCCTTCGCGATGAAGTCGAGGATCTTCTGAGCGTCGGCCGAGCCCGGCTCGAACTCGATGCCGGCGTAGATGTCCTCGGTGTTCTCGCGGAAGATCGTCATGTTGACCTTGCCCGGGTGGGTAACCGGCGAGGGCACGCCCTCGAACCAGCGCACCGGACGCAGGCAGACGTAGAGGTCGAGCATCTGCCGCAGGGCGACGTTGAGCGAGCGGATGCCGCCGCCGACCGGCGTGGTCAGCGGACCCTTGATCGAGACGAGGTAGTCGCGGCACGCAGTCACCGTCTCGTCAGGCAGCCAGTTGCCGGTGTTCTCGAAGGCCTTCTCGCCAGCGAGCACTTCCATCCACATGAGCTTGCGCTGGCCGCCGTAGGCCTTGGCGACGGCTGCGTCGAGCACGCGCACCGATGCACGCCAGATGTCGGGGCCGGTGCCGTCGCCTTCGATGAAGGGCAGTATGGGTCGATCTGGAACGACCAGTCCGCGTGGCGACTTGGTGATGCGCTCGCCGCCGGCCGGCGGCATGGGGGTTGCTGCGGTCATGGAAACTCCAGGCTGGCCGCACGGGGGCGCGGCGGATCGAGCCCGCATTGTCGCGGTTTGCGGGGCAAGGCGAAAGCGCCGCGCGCAGCTGGAATCGCTACTGGCGCGTCGTCCTTGCCGTCGTCGGCGCGGCGAAACCCGGCGTCGCGCGCCAGGGATTGATGTCGATGCCGCCGCGGCGGGTGAAGCGCGCGTACACCGACAGCGCGTCAGGCCGGCAATGCGCCATCACGTCGAGGAAGATGTTCTCGACGCACTGTTCGTGGAATCCATGGTGATTGCGGAACGAGACGATGTACCCCAGCAAGCCGGCACGATCGATGCGCGGGCCGCGATAACGCAGTTGCACGCTGGCCCAGTCGGGCTGACCGGTGACCGGACAGTTCGATCGGAACAGGTGCGAGACCAGTGCTTCGTCCCCTGCATCCTCATGTACGCGCAGGCGGCCTGGATTCGGCGGCCCGTAGTCGTCGATGTCCAGGGCCAGATCGTCGATGCATTCACCCTCGAGTTCGCGAACCGGCACGGTATCGGCAACCGGCAAAAGGATCACCGCGACATCCGCGCCTGCAACACCGGACAGATCGCGGGCGAGGGTTTCGCGCAGCATGCCAGGCGCGTCCATGCGCGCCTGCGCGAAGGAGTTCAGGTACAGCTTGAGCGATTTGGATTCGATCAGGCTCGGCGAATCGGCGGGAACGCACAGTTCAGCGATGCCTACGCAGGGTTTGCCGCGCTCATCCAGCCAGGCGAGTTCGTAGGCTGTCCAGAGATCGAAACCGACGAAAGGCAAGACATCGCCGCGAAGGCCGAGCGCGTCCCGCCCTTCCGCGCGTGCGATCGGAAACAGCACGGACGGATCGTAGCGATCCGGCCAGGCGACGGTCTTGCCCAGCGGCGATCGGTCGGCGCTGCTCATGCGATGGATGCCATCGTGCGCGCCGTCATGGGCCGGCTCACGGCCGGTGCTCCAGCGCAAGGTAGTCGTCGGACTGCATGTCGATCAAGCGGCTCTCGGTGCGCGCGAATTCGGCGGCGTGGCGATGGCCACGATACAGCGCCATCGGCGCCGCCGCGGCCGAGGCGAGCAGGTTGACGTGGCGATCGTAGAACTCGTCCACCAGCAGCACGAAGCGCTTGGCGGCGTCCTCGCTCTGGCGGTCGAACACCGGCACGTTCGAGACCAGCACGGTATGGAAGTCGCGGGCGATGTCGATGTAGTCGGCGACCGCGCGCGGGCCCTCGCAGAGCGCGCCGAAGTCGAACCAGACGATGCCGTCGGCGTGCGCCCTGGCGACGATCGGCCGGCCTTCGACCTCGAGCGTGGTCGGCAGGCGCGGCAGGCCCATCGCGAGCTTCTCGAAGCTCGCGCGCAGGCGTTCCTCGCAGGCCGCATCGGCGGGTACGCACCAGGTTGCGGCCTGGCGCAGGTGGAGCAGGCGATAGTCCTGCACGCCGTCGAGCTGGACGACGGCGCAGTTGCGCTCGATCGCCGCGATCGCCGGCAGGAATTGCGCGCGCTGCAGGCCGTCCTTGTAGAGGTCCTTCGGCGCGATGTTGGAGGTTGCGACCAGGGTGAGGCCACGCGCGAAGAGCAGTTCGAGCAGATGTCCAAGCAGCATTGCATCGCCGATGTCGGTGACGATGCACTCGTCGAGAACCAGCAGGCGCGCTTCGTCCGCAAGGTCGCGGGCGACGAAGCGCAGCGGATCGCGCACCTCATGCAGCGCGCGCAAGCGCGCGTGCACGTCGGCCATGAAACGATGGAAATGCAGGCGACGCTTGCTCGCGACGGGGATGTGTTCGAACAGCAGTTCGGTCAGGAAGGTCTTGCCCCGGCCGACGCCGCCCCAGAGATAGAGGCCGCGCACCGGAGCGGGCGGGCGCAGGCGTGAAAGCAGTTTCCGCAACGGTTTCGCGTCGGAATCATCTGCCGCGAGTACCTGGTCGTGGATGCGGTCGAGCTCGACCAACGCACCCTGCTGCGCGGGATCGGCATGCCATTCTCCCATCGCGACGCCTACCGCGTATTGCGCCGACGGGCGGGTTTCCACGAGCGGCTCAGCCATGCAGCGGCGGTGGCAGGTTGCGGCGCACGCCGTTCTTGATCGCGCCGCGCAGGTCCATCAGGCGTTGATGGAAGAAGTGGCCGGTGTCGGGCATCTTCACCAGAGTCGGCTGAGCGTCGAGCTTCGCCAGCCAGTCGTACACGGCCTTGGGCGAAACGATCTCGTCGGCCTCACCTTGCACCACCAGCCATGGGCAGACAGGAGCCAGCACCGCCGAAAAATCCCAGCGGCCCGCGGGCGGTGCAATCGAGATCACCTGCGAGGCGGGAAGGTCGCGCGCGCCGAGCAGGGACACCCACGCGCCGAACGAGAATCCAGCGAGCCACAGCTTGTAGTCGGAATGCGCGGCCTGCGCCCATTGCGCGACCGCAAGCAGGTCCAGGGTTTCGCCGCGGCCGTTGTCGTAGCTGCCCTGCGAGAGGCCGACGCCGCGGAAGTTGAAACGCACCGTGATCAACCCGAGCTCGCGCAACGAGCGCGCGGCCATGGTGACGACCTTGTTGTGCATCGTCCCGCCTTCGAGCGGGTGCGGATGGCAGATCACCGCCAGCCCGGCGCAGGCCTCGGCCGGATCGGGAAGGTCGACGCAGACTTCCAGCACGCCCACCGGACCGGGCAGCGACAGGCTGCCGGATGCCACGGGAAACAGTGTCGTGGGCTGAGTCATGGCGTGACGATCGAACTGCGACGCGAAGCGCGCGGCGTCGATCATACCAAGGCGGCCAGGAGGGAATGGCGAGGCGACATCGCGCGCCGATGTGATCTCGACTTTGCGGGTTCCAGCGCCGTCCCCGGACTTGATCCGGGTATGACAAGTCGCCTACTTGATCTGCCCGACCATCCACTTCACGGTGGCTTCGACTTGCGCATCGGTCAGCGCGGGGTTGCCGCCCTTGGGGGGCATCTGGTTGCCGTCCGGCCCCTTGTAGCCATTGATGGCGTGCTGCACGAGGGTCGGCACGCCTTCGGCGACACGCGCGGCCCATGCGGCCTTCTCCAGCTTGGGTGCGCCGTTGGCGCCGCTGGTGTGGCAGCCGGTGCAAAGCTGGCCGAAGATCACCGAGCCGTCGAGCGAGCCACCGTAGGCCACCTGCGAGGCGGCTGCCAGCTTGGCGGCCTCGGCTGCGGCGGCCATCGCAGCCTGTCCGGTCGAACCGGCGTAGACCGAACCCACCGGTGCGATGCGCGCTTCGATCTTGGCTTCCTTCGCTGGATTGGCCTCGACCGGCATCAGGCTGTACATGTAACCGGCGAAAGCAATCAGCACGATCGTCACCGTGACGAGGGCGCCGATCACCATCGAGAAATGTTTCATGAAGACGAGGTCGTGATTGCGCAGCACGGC
>DATHOV010000223.1:0-4122 GCA_035484515.1 Lysobacteraceae bacterium | reverse complement strand
TCTGGCAGGCCACCACTGCACGCTTGAGCGCGAAGTCGCCGGCCGCATGGCCGTAGCTGTCGTTGATCTGCTTGAAGTGATCCAGGTCGATCGCCACCACGCTCACGTCGCGCACCGACTTGCGGCAGTACTCCAGCTCCTGCTCGCACGCCTCGACGAAGTACTGCCGGTTGTAGATCTCGGTCAGGCCGTCGCGTCGCGCCAGCCTCTGGAACTTCAGCTGCGAGCGCTTGGTGCGGTAGGCGTACGTGACGATCGAGCCGAGGATGACCAGCAGCAATGCGATCCCGAGCTGCACGGCGATCATGTTCTTCCGGCCGACCGTCTGCTTGAGCTGCAGCACCTGGTTCTGCTGGCTCAGCGCATCGATCTGGGCCTTCTTTTCCTGTACCTGCTGCCTGACCATCTGGTAGGCGAGGGCGCGCGCGCTCGTATCGTTGAGGTAACCCTTGTCGGCGACGGCGAATTTTTCGAGATAGCCCAGCGCGGCGGTGTCGTCGCGTTGTTGTTTTGCGACCTGGTACAGGACCTGCCAGGCGTCGGCCGATGCCTTGGAATTGACCTGCTTGTTGGCGTAATCGACGGCGCTGCGGGCGTATTCGCCAGCGTGCACCAGGTCGCCCGTGAGCAGGTAGCATTTTGCGAGCGTCGCGCGGAACAGTGAAATCAACGCGGACGAGTGGGTCGCCTGCACTTCCGCATCGTGGGCCATGAGCGATTGCAGCGCGGCGGCGGCGTCGCCATGCTCCATTTGCGCTTGCGCCAGCGGCACGCGGATGGCGTTCGCGTAGATCGGGTCGCCGATGCGCTCGCAGGCATCCAGGCCGCTGCGGATTTGCGTATCGTCCGCACGCAGCTTGCCGGTCTTGTAGAGGGTTGTTGCCTGGTTGTACAGCGCGTAGCAAATGGAGGTGTCGCTGCGATCGTAAGCGAGCGCCTGCTCGGTGAAACGTTCGGCCAAGTCGTACTGTCCGGCCTGGTTATACAGGTCGGCTGCAACCGTCAGGCTGAGGAAATGCGCGTTGCGATCCCCGATCTGCGGCAGGGAATCGAGCAGCAAACCCAGGTTGGCATAAGCGTCCTCGTACTGTGCAGCATTGAACTGGTCGTTGAGCAGGCTGATGCGCGCGCGTGCGCGCAGGGTCGGATCCGTCGTTCGAGCCAGTACCGACGTCAGCGCGGTCACCGCCGCCGGATAGTCTCCCTGCAAACCGGATTGCCAACCCTTGAAATAGGCCAGCCAGTCGCGCTGAAGCGGGCTGAGCCGACCGGCCTGCGCATCCAGTTGCTGCAAGAGTGCCTGGAACCGCGCGTTGTTCGTGGTCCTGATCTGGTCCGCGTGCTGCAGCACCTCATCCGGAGTTTCCGGTGCGGCGAAGCACACCGCGGCAGACAGCAGCAAGGCCGCCAAAACAACGCGCCCGGCAAACCGGGCCGGGCGCGATGTCTGCAAAGTAGCCATGACTTCAGCGAAGGACCATGGATGCCCTTAGCGCTTCGTCGGGGCTTTCTTGCCTGGTGTCTTCTTCGGCGGGGCCTTGGCTGGTGCTTTCTTCGGCGGGGCCTTGGCCGGTGCCTTCTTCGGCGTCTCGATGGACTTGTTCACGGCGTACATCTTTTCGCGCACGCCCATCAAGCCATCGATCGCCATCCGCTCCGGCTGCAACAACGCGTCGCACAACGCCGGTTCGATCTGTTCGTTCCGCATCGCCTGCAGCAACTGTTCCCTGGTGGCGTGACGCATCGCGGCGTCGCGTCCGGCGTTCTCGAGAAATCCGATGACATTCGACATTGGAACTGCCCCTTGTGGTTGGTTTGACTGCCATGCCGACCGGTGCACGATCCTGACGCACAACCGCAGTCTCGCGCCACATGGGCGCCAGCCATCGATTTCGTAAAACCCCAATGCGTCGAACAGCCTTGCTGCGCCTCGATTGGCCTTCCGATATTGCGCCCAAACCGTATCGATGGGCAATGTCCGGAAGACGGCAGCCGTCAGGGCGAAAAGGGCCTCGCTCGCAATCTGCCGTCGACGCGCATCGCGCCGGAGCATGATGCCGATCTCCACGCTGCGTTCGCGCAGCGCGACAGGCTGCGCCGAACACAGTCCGACCGCTTGCCGGGAGCGGCGTTCGACGATGACGAAAAACCGTGGCCCGTGCGGTTCCCGGATTGCGTCCAGCGTCGCGCGCAGACTGGCCTTGGCCCGCTCGGGCGAAAACGGACGCCCGATGTGGCGCATGGTTTCGGCATCGCAGTAAAGCTCGCGGAACAGCGCCAGATCGCCCGCCGCCATCACGCGCAAGTGCAGCCTTGCGGTGGCGATCCGAGTTCGCGTCACCTTCCCGCGGTCCGGTCCAGCCTGGCCAGACGCCGGAGGATTTTCGCGTTCGGCTCGAGTTTTTGCGCCGGAGGAATCACGATCGTGTCGGGCAGCTCGATGTGCGCCGTCGCCAGCTTGCGCAGCGTCGTACGTTCGATCCGTGGCGCGTGGATCGGCAGGGTCGCGGCACGGTAAATGGTGACCCGATGCCGGAGCGGATAGTCTTCGGCCAGCCGGTCCACCAGCACCTGTCGATAAGCATCGTCCGGGGACGAGCGCGCCTGGGCCCGATCGCCGACGGCCCCGACCTGCCAGAGGATGAGATACGCCGTCGGGTCGATACGGCGCTTGTAGTACAGCAACTGGCTGGCCTCGCAATGCTGGCAGCCGAACTCGCCCGGATCGATGCCGAGGTCGGCGTAAAGGCAATCCTCGGCGGAAATGCCCGGCTCCATGTGCGCCGCGTACCCCTCCTTGCGCGCGACCGCGATGGCCTTGTGCGGCGCCCAGGCGAACACGCCAGGATGGCCGTAGAACGCGGCGACGACTTTCTTGCCCGCGCGCACCTCGGTCAGCATCGCCGCGACCATCTCGCGATAGGTCCGCATCCGCGACTTGCCCTCGCGGTAGTAGGGCTGGAGGCTGCGCACGTCCTTGTTCATGCCGGCGATCCACTGCTCGACGATGCCGTCGGACATGGCGGAGAACACGACGTCGGCCTGTTCGATGTGGCTGCGCGAGAGCGGACCGAGGTGCGAACCCAGGGTGATGCCGGTGCCGACGCAGATCAGGCTGCCGGGGCGGGTGGGGATGGTGGTTTTCTTCAAATGGAGTCGTCCCTGGTTGCGGTGGAGGCCCTGCGACCAGGGTCGTGGGAGTCTAGCGAAACGCGATGGCAGGCGGGACGCTGCGCGAGCATGACCAATCGCACGCGCATCGGCGCACGCGAGTCGCCACGATGGCAGGCGACGCGATCGCACCGCAGGAGGGCAGCATGCTCGCTCGCAGTCCCGGATCGATTCGGAAAGGGCGTATGCCATGGCAGGCCGCGATCGCCTGCGGCATGCTGGCTTGCGCTGCAACGATGCCGTCGCGTGCGGACGAGGCGCCGCCGGACGTGCGCGACCGCCTCGTCGCGCTGACCCAGACGATCATGGACGCGATCGGCGAGGGCAAGCCCGAGGTGTGGCAACAGGCCCTGGCCGACGACGCGGTGGTGACCGACGAATTCGGCCGCCGCCAGGACAAGGCCGAGGCCGTCGCCGCGCTCCATCCCTTGCCGCCGGGCATATCGGGCAGCATCGAAGTGCGCGACGCGCGCGTGCGCGTCTACGGCGACACCGCGGTGATCGACTTCGAGGACTACGAGCGCGAGACCTATTTCGGTCAGCAGTTCGTCGTGCGCTATCCCTCGACCGCGACCTACGTGCGCAGGAAGGGCGACTGGAAACTGGTCGCGTGGATGGACCTGACGCTGCCCACGCCGCCACCGTCGCTGCCGGTGCATGACCTCCCGCTGGCGGACTATCCGGGCACCTATCGCATCGCGGCCGATCACGCCTGGAAAGTGGAGCGCGAGGGCGACCGCCTGGTCTTCCGCACCAAGGCCGGACGTCCGGCCGTTGCCCTCGATCCGCTGGCACGCGATGTGTTCATGGGCGGCGACGACGAGAAGAACCTGTACGTGTTCGAGCGCGACGCTGCCGGCAAGGTGGTCGAACTGGTCGAACGGCGCAAGTTCAACGACCTGCATCTGCGGCGCGAACCGGCGGCGCGCTGAACCGCGACGTGGGCCGTGC
>DATHOV010000222.1:0-2861 GCA_035484515.1 Lysobacteraceae bacterium | reverse complement strand
AGGACACCTGCAGGGTGAAGACGGTGCCCTCGCCGATCGCGAGCAGGGCGCGCACGATGAAACCGGTCGCCAGCCATCCCCAGGCCGGCGGCTTGCGCGCGAGGATGCAGGCGGTGCCGATCGCGAAACCCAGGCCGATGGTCAGGGCCTCGACTGCGCCGAGCGCGTCGATCGTCGGCACGAAAATGCCGATCGCGACCGAATACAGCGCGAGCGCGATCATGGCGGCGTTGTAGCGGATGCGCGTCGGTCGCCCCTGCGAAAAGCGGAACACCCCGAAGACCAGCAGCACGATGAAGGCATTCTTCGCGAACGTGTAGGCCGCGGAGATGACCGGAAAGTACGCATCCGATCGCGGCTGCAGCAGCCAGTAGGCGGTGGCGATCGCGATCGCGACGAAGTCGAGCGCCCACGCCCCCACCCAGTCGCGCAGTTCGCGGCGGCCGAGCGAGCGCGCGAGCGCGATGAAGAACATCGCGATCATCAGGTCCGAGGTGATCTGGACCAGCGTGCTCCAGCGCCACAACAGCAGTTCCATCCCGCGCGACCCCCGCGATCCGCGCCGCCCCCTGCGGCGACTGGAACGGATTCAGGTAGACAATCTACGCCGGGACGCGGCCCACTGCCCACCACGATCCGACCGGAAGGAAGCTGCGCGATGAACGACTACAGGCTGGTATACCCGATGGCCGCGATGGTGCTGCTCACCGCAGTCGCGCTCGTCATCCTGTTCCGCAGCCGGGTCCGCGCCGTGCGCGAAGGCAAGGTCACGGCCCACTATTTCCGGATCTACCAGGGCGAGCTCGAACCGGAGGTCAGCGCCAGGGCCGCGCGTCATTTCGTCAACCTGTTCGAGGCGCCGACGCTGTTCTACGCGGCATGCATCGCCGCGATGGTCGTGCACGATGCGGATGTGGCGATGCTGGTGCTGGCGTGGGCCTACGTCGCAGCGCGCGTCGCGCATGCCGTCATCCACCTCGGCGGCAACCGCGTCCGTCACCGGCTGCGGGCGTATTTCGCGGGATGGCTGGTATTGCTTGCGATGTGGGGACACATCGTCGTGCATGCATCGAGCTGAGGTCATGTTTCTGCTCAGGCGTCGACGGGCGGGTTCGTCCGCTTAAGATGGTCGGATGCGATCTTCGGGATGAAACCACCCATGCGACACGTGCTTTGTTTGCTGGTCGTGCTGCTCCTGTGCGCCTGCAGCCAGCAGGAGATGATCGAGAAATTCGCCTCGCCCCAAGAGCAGGCGACGGCGAAGGGTTATATCGATCGGCTGCGCGCCCGTGATTTCGGACCGATCGAAAGCGCTGCCGATCCGAGCGTCCGGGGTCCGAATCTCCACGCTACCCTGACACGGATGGCCGACATGATTCCGGCGCAGGAACCGACCTCGGTGAAGCTGGTTGGAGCACAAACCAACTGGATGGCGGGAGTGACCCGTGTCAACCTGACGTACGAATACGATTTCGCCGGCAAGTGGATGGTGATCAACGTTGCCGTCAGGGAAAACGGTGGAGCGAAAACCATCGTGGGGTTCAACGTGTACCCGGAATCGCAATCCCTCGAATCGCAGAACCGCTTCACGTTCTCTGGCAAGAGCGCAGCTCAGTACCTGATTCTGGCAATGGCGATTGTCGCCGTGCTGCTGACTTTCTATTCGCTCGTTGCGTGCGTGAGGACAAAACTGGCTGGTAGAAAATGGCCGTGGATCGTTTTCATTCTCTTTGGAGTCGGCAGTGTTGCGGTCAATTGGAGCACCGGGGAGTGGAGCATCAGGGTTCTTTTCATACAGCTGTTCAGCGCTTCTGCTATTGCGCAACCGTATGGGCCATGGATCATTTCGGCATCGATACCAGTCGGAGCCATCGTTTTCCTGATTCAGCGGAAGAAGCTTCGTGCATCTGTCGCCGGAAGCTGACGCGGACCTCGCGAGGCGCGGCGAAAGCCATCGATCCGACAACCTTCCTTCGCTCACCGCGCCAGGCTCAACCCCGCCGCCGCCATCGCCGCGCCGATATAACGGAACATCGCCGGGTCCATCCCCTGCGCGGCCATCGCATCGGGCTGGGCCTGCCAGGCTTGCCCGATCTTGCGGTTGACCGCGGCGTCGTTGCCGGTCGCGGCGACGATCAGCGCGTGCCAGCGTCGCGCCAGCGAAACCGCGGACGCTTCGGTGGCCGGCGTGCCGGCGTCCATCGCCGCTCGGACCTGTGCGATCAGCCGTGGCCATTCGTTCTGCGCGGCTTCCATGCCTTCGCTGCCGAGCTGTTCGGCGCGCTTTTCGAATGCGGCGCGTTCGGCGTCGCTGAGGTCGACTTTCAGGGTGCTGCCCATGTAAATACTCTCCAGTAGTTGATCGAGGTCGAGGGTCGATGCCGAGCCCATCCGCCGTTCCATCCGTCGCAGCGTTGCCAGCGCCTGCGTACGATCGGCCAGATCGCGCTCGAGGGTGGCGATGCGTGCGGCGAGCAGGTGCGCAGCCGCCTTCGCGTCGCGTTCGAGCAGGCGTCCGATCTGCGCGAGGCTGAAGCCGCTGCGCTTGAGCACGACGATCTGCATCAGCCGCCGCAACGCATCCGGTCCGTAAAGGCGGTAGCCGGCTTCGGAATGCGCGCAGGGCTTGAGCAGGCCGCGTTGCTCGTACAGCCGCAGCGCCTTCGCGCTGACGCCGCTGCGTTGCGCGATCTGGCCAATGCGCAGATACGACTTCGAGGTGATGGTGGTCTTCGACATCGATGGGCAGACTGCAGGTTGTCCCAGGGGCAAGGTCAAGCGGTTTTTACCACTTCGCCGACTCCACCCAGGGAACATCCGCGAAAGTGTCACGAATGGCTGTTCCAATGGCGGTTTGCCCA
>DATHOV010000221.1:0-8618 GCA_035484515.1 Lysobacteraceae bacterium | reverse complement strand
GGGTACACGCGCCGACCGCACGCCCACGCGCATGCGCTATTACGTCGACGCGGGCACCGGCACCATCATCGCGCACTGGGACGCGATCGAAACCAGCATGGCCACTACGGGCACGGGGCACACCTTGCAGTCCGGATCGGTGCAACTGGGCACACAATTGAACAGCCGCGGCTACTTCGAGATGAAGGACCCCACCCGTGGCGGCAACTACACCACCGACATGGGCAACGGCTTTCGCGGCAACGGCACGCTCGTCGTGGATGCCGACAACGTCTGGGGAAACTATTCAACGAGCGACCGCGCGAGCGTCGCGGGGGACGCGCACTACGGCATCGAACAGACCTGGGACTACTACCTCAACGTCCACGGCCGCAAGGGTGTGGCCAACGACGGTGTCGGCGCGCTCGGACGCGTTCATTACCAGAAGAACTACCAGAACGCGTTCTGGGACGATGGCTGTTTCTGCATGACCTTCGGCGACGGCGACGGCGTAACGACGAATCCGTTCACCGCGATCGACGTCACCGGCCACGAGATGAGCCATGGCGTGACCAGTCACACCGCCGGACTCGACTACGAAGGCGAGTCCGGCGCGTTGAACGAGGCGAATTCCGACATCTTCGGCACCATGGTCGAGTTCTACGCGAACAATCCGGACGATCCGCCGAACTACCTGATCGGCGAGAAACTGTTCATCGACAATCCCGGAACCTACGCGTTGCGCTGGATGTTCAAGCCCAGCCTCGACGGCATCTCGCCCGATTGCTATCCGACCACGGCGCAGGGCAAGGCGAATTTCCAGTACCTCGATGTCCACTACGCGTCGGGCGTCGGCAACCATTTCTATTACCTGCTCGCCGAAGGCAGCGTGGTACCGGCAGCCAACGGATATGGACTCGCGCCCGCCGACCTGGTCTGCCACGGACCGGGTACGCTCAAGGGCATCGGCCGCTCCGCGGCACAGCGGATCTGGTATCGCGCGCTGACGGTCTACATGACATCGGACACCAATTACTCCGGCGCACGCGTGGCGACGCTTGCTGCCGCGAAGGACCTGTACGGCGCGACGTCGCGACAATACCGGGCGATCGGCGCAGCATGGAACGCCGTCGGCGTGCATTGACGCGCGCGGTTTGGCGTTGCGGGGAAGGCGCCTGCGTACATGGTGTCCGTGCACGCGAGCTTTTCACGAGCTTGTGACTACGCGACTGGATCGAACGATTCCGGTGACGTCGCGTCCGTATCGTCGCTCCGCCCGCGGCCAGGCTGGTTCTTGCGGATCGCCACGTACATCCACTTGAACAGGGCCACCGCCGCGAAATAGATGACCGCCGAAGCGACCGCCTTGTGCGGCGTGTCGATCCATTCGCCGCCGCCAGCGGGCAGGTGCAGCAGTGGCACGATCGCCGGCGTGATGCCCAGGTAAGGCACGTCCTGGGTGGCGCCGATGCCGACCGCGCCCAGGTACGCCACCACCGACACCGCCCAGGTGCCGATCAGCCACATCTGCTCGGAGTTGCACACCCTGCGGTTGCGCGCGATCCATGCCAGCTTGCCGGCCACCATCCAGCCGAAGGTGAAGTAGGGCCAGATCGCGTGGAACTGCATTGCGAAGACGGCGATCATCAGCAGGTAGACCGCGCAAAGCATGAGCAGCATCCCGGCGCGCAGCCCGCGACCGAGGTCGAACATGAACGGGATCGCGGTGAAGAAGCCGGTCGCGTTGAGCAGGATGAATTCCATCAGCATCATCAGCACCACGCATTTCACCGCTTCGGTGCCGAGCGCCATCGGATGCATCCATACCCACAGGCACCATAGGCTGGTGATGGCATCGGGCAGGCCGATCAGCACGGCATCAAGCATCCTGTTGTTGCGACCGGAAACGGCGGGGGAGCGTCCGTTGTCGGGCATGGGCCATCCTCGTGGCGAGCGTGGTGCGCAAGCGCAGGGCTGATCGGAAGGTTTGTCAGGGACCGATTCAGCACGGACAATGTACGCCTCGCGCGACGCGCTGTTAACAGGCAAGACGATGACCATCCTGCGCATGACCGATCTCGACCTGCATGGCAAACGCGTACTGATCCGGCAGGACCTGAACGTGCCGCTGGACAACGGCCGCATCACCTCCGAACAGCGCATCGCAGCTTCGCTGCCGACGATCCGGCTGGCGCTGGCGAACGGTGCGACCGTGCTGGTGACCTCGCACCTGGGCCGGCCGAAGGAAGGCGTGTGGAGTCAGGCCGATTCGCTGGCGCCGGTGGCGCAGAGGCTGTCCGAACTGCTCGGCATCGACGTGCCGCTGCTGAAGGACTGGGTCGATGGGGTGAGCGTCGCGCCGGGCAGCTTCGCGCTGCTGGAAAACTGCCGCATGAACGTCGGCGAGGGCAAGGACGACGAGGGGCTTTCGAAGAAGTATGCGGCGTTGTGCGACATGTTCGTGATGGATGCCTTCGGCACCGCGCACCGTGCACAGGCCTCCACCCACGGCGCGATTCGCTTCGCGCCGGTCGCCTGCGGCGGTCCGCTGCTGATGGCCGAGCTCGATGCACTCGGCAAGGCGCTCGAACATCCCGCGCGTCCCTTGCTCGCGATCGTCGCCGGCTCGAAGGTCTCCACCAAGCTCGAACTGCTGACCAACCTGGTCGGCAAGGTCGACCAGCTCATCGTCGGCGGCGGCATCGCCAATACCTTCCTTGCCGCGCTCGGCCATCCGGTCGGCAAGTCGCTGTGCGAACGCGACCTGCTCGACACCGCGCGCAGCATCATCGCCGATGCGAAGGCGCGAGGCGCAGAGATTCCGATTCCGACCGATGTGGTCGTCGCACCAGCGTTCGCCGCGGATGCGCCCGCGACGGTCAAGCGCGTCGCCGACGTGGGCGAGGACGACATGATCCTCGATATCGGCCCGGAAACGTCCGCGCGATACGCTGCGCTGATCCACGACGCGGGCACGGTGGTGTGGAACGGCCCGGTCGGCGTGTTCGAGTTCGATGCGTTCGGCAAGGGCACTGAGACGCTGGCTCGTGCGATCGCCGATTCGTCCGCGTTCTCGATCGCCGGCGGCGGTGACACGCTTGCGGCGGTGGACAAGTACGGTATCGCCGACAAGGTCTCCTACATCTCGACCGGCGGCGGCGCCTTCCTCGAATTCCTCGAAGGCAAGGAACTGCCCGCGGTCGCGGCCTTGAAGGCGCGTGCGATCGCCTGACACGATGCGCGACACTCTGCTGTTCGACCTCGACGGGACGCTGATCGATTCGGCGCTCGGCATCGGCCGTTGCGTCGTGCATGCGCTGGAGCGGCTCGGCGAACCGGTTCCGGACGAGACTGCGCTGCGGCGCTGGATCGGGCCGCCGCTGCGCGCGAGCTTCGGGCCGCTGCTCGGCGATGCGCAGCGTACCGAACGGGCGGTCGAGCTGTATCGCGAGCGCTTCGATGAAATCGGCTGGTGCGAGCACACGGTCTATCCGGAGATCGAGAAAGCGGTACGCGCATTGCATGCATCCGGCCATCGGCTCGCCGTCGTCACCGCGAAGAACCAGCCGCATGCCGAACGCATCGTCGCGCACCTGCCGTTCGGCGACCTGTTCGAGACAGTGTCGGGAGCGACCAGCGACGGCCGCATCGGCGAGAAGCCCGAGCTCATCGCGGTCGCGCTCGAGCGCCTGCGCATCGCACCTTCGGACTGCTGGATGATCGGCGACCGGCGCATGGACATCCATGGCGCACGCCACCACGGCATGCGTTCGGTCGGCGTGCTCTGGGGGTTCGGCGAGTCGCACGAGCTTGCGTCGGCAGGCGCGACGCGTCTGTGCACGAGTCCGGCGGAACTGGCTGGTCTGTTTGCAGGCGCCCTCGCGACGCCTTGAAGCCGCTTGCAGGTTTTTCGCGCTCAGGCCGCCGGCGGTGCATAGCCGAAGCGTTCGATGTACGGCTGCAACGCCGGCATGAAGGGCTCCAGGAATTCGCGGTAGCGCTCCCAGCGATAGCGTGCCTCGCGATAGATCGGTCGACTGACCTGCTCATAGCTCGGCGTGGTGATCCGGCCACGTTCGAGCGCCTTCCTCGAGAAATCGCGCAGGTCGTCCTGCCAGGGTACGTCGAGGAAAGCGCACAGCGCGCGCACCTGGCCGTCGAAGTCGTCTACCACGTCCTCGTAGCGGATCGTGTGCACGGCCAGCGGCAGTTGCTCGCGATAGATCTGCCACAGGTCCATTGTCCGCGTGTAGAACGCGACGGCATCGGCGAGCGTGCAGAAGTTCGCCATCATGTTGTTGAGCTGGAAACTCTGCATGAAGCAGCTCAGCACCACGTCGCAGGGGTGGCGCAGCGCGAACACGAAGCGCGCCTGCGGGAAAACGCGGTGCAGCAGCGCCACAAGCGTGGTATTCATCGGAAACTTGTCGAAGACCAGTCGCGATGGATCGGCAGCGCCATGCTCGGCGGCCGAACGGAAGTAGGCGTCGCGCAGCCACTCGACGTCGAACGCGTCGAATTCGGCCAGCGCATGCGGATAGCCGCCCGGCATGTTGCGGACGCCATCCATGATCTTCTGCACGGTCGGCTTTTCCTCGATCGCGCAGATCGCCGGATGGCCGTCGAGAACCTGGTTGAGCAGGGTCGTGCCCGAGCGCGGAAAACCGATCAGGAAGGCGAGGGCGCGGTGATTCGCCAGCGCCGGGATCGGCTTGAATTGTCCCAGCAGGCCCTTGCCGACGAGGTCGAGCATGAGTTCGACGCCGGCGAGCGCCTTGTTCTTCCCGGGGTTCCAGCGCAACCACGGCGCCAGCGCGAGCTGGTTGCCGAGTGCGAACGCTGCGATCGCGCGTGCCGCGTCCTCCTGCATGTCCAGCAGCTTGCCGCGCTCGAAGCTTGCGTGCATGCGCTGCTCGTCGGTCGGCGCGAGCGCATCGATGCGGTCGAGATGCGCAAGTCCGCTCACGGGATCCTTGCGTCGTCGCGCAAGCTTGCACAGCACGAGGCGCACCTCGATCGCGGCGTCCTGCGGCTGCCTCTCGCGGATATGGCGCGAGGCGTTCTCCGCGACCGCTGCGGCATCCGCCAGTCGATTGGCGCTCTCGTAGGCAAGTGCCAGGTTGGCGGACGCGCGCAGATATGCCGGATCGCATTCGATGGACTTGCGCCAGGCCGCCTCGGCGGCATCCGGTCGATGACGCGCGTTCTCGAGAAGGCCGCGCGAGTTCCATCCGGTCGCGCTAGTCGGGTGTTCGGCCAGCAGGCGATCGAGCAGAGGCTCGGCGGATGCGAAATCGCCGGCTTTCACCCACGCATCGATCGCCGCGATCCAGTGCTGTTCACGCATCGGCAGGTCGCTCGACGACTGCAGGCAATATCCATATTCCGCATGGGTTTCGGGCAGGCCTGGCGAGCGCTTTTCGAGGCGTGCCAGCCAGCGCATCGCATGCGCCACATCGCCGAGCGCGCGCAGGCAGCGCGCCTTCTCGAGCACGACGCGGGGCTCGTCGGGCGCGTGCTGCGCGCAACGGTCGATCAGGATCATTGCGCGCGCCGCATCGCCCTGCTCGCGCAGGAGCCGCGCCTTCGCCAGCAGCAGCGCCGGGTGATCGGGCGCGATCCGACCGGCGTCCTCGAGATGCTTGCGCGCCTGTTCCGCAGCGCCCGCGCGGCGGCGGGCCTCTGCGAGGTTGAGCAGAATCGGAAACGCATCGGTGCCCGACACCTGTGCGGCCAGTGCCTCGGCGAACGACGCTGCCGCCTGCGTCCATGCGCCAGCGTGTTCGTGGCACAGACCGAGGCCGTAGTGCGTGGGCGCATCTGCGGGGGACAGCGCGAGCGCCGTTTCGAAAGCCTCCTGCGCGCGCTCGAAATCCGTTGATCCGATCCACGCGTAGCCAAGCTGGACGAGGGTCCCGGCATCGCCGGGATGGATGGCGTTCGTCCTGGACAGAAGATAGCAGGCGGTGCCGGCATGTCCGCCGCGCAGGCAGAAGCCGGCGTAGTCGCGCAGCCCGGGTGCATCGTCGCGTGCACACGCGAAATACTCGAGGTACAAGGCGTCCGCGCGTTGGAGGTCCCGGCGTTCGATGGCGGCCTGTGCGGCACGCAGCAACGACCGCGGGTTTGCGTCTTGCGGATCGGGAAGGACCATGGGAGTCACGGGGATCGAAGGCGGGATGATAACGCAGCACCCGAGGCCGCCGCCGCGCAATGGCACTGTGCTAGGTTTGCCGATGGAGACGCCCATGACCGACCAGCTACGCCGCACCCGCATCCTCGCCACGCTTGGCCCCGCGACCGACGCGCCGGGTGTGCTCGAATCGCTCTTGCGCGCAGGCGTGGACGTGGTGCGGCTGAATTTCTCGCACGGCAACGCCGAGGACCACGCGCGGCGCGCCGCCGAGGTGCGCGCGATCGCGCAGGCGCTGCACCGCGAAGTCGGCGTGCTGGCCGATTTCCAGGGACCGAAGATCCGCGTAGAGCGCTTTGCGGAAGGGCACGTGCAGCTCCGCAGCGGCGACGTGTTCGTGCTCGAATGCCGGGCCGATTCGCCGCCCGGCGACGCGCATCGGGTCGGTATGAGCTACCTCGGCCTCGTGCATGACGTGAAGCCCGGCGACACCCTGCTGCTCGACGACGGCTTGATCGCACTGAGCGTGACAGCGATCGAAGGCACCGATATCCGCACCGAAGTGTTGACCGACGGCGTGCTGTCGGACCGCAAGGGCCTGAACAGACTCGGCGGCGGTCTGTCGCTCGGCGCGCTGTCCGACAAGGACCGTGCCGACATCGCGCAGGCGGCGCAGATCGGCGTGGATTTCATGGCGATCTCGTTCTGTCGCAGCGCACAGGACATGCACGAGGCGCGCCGGCTCGCGCATGCGGCCGGAGGCACGCGGGTAGCGATGGTCGCGAAAATCGAACGCGCCGAAGCGATCGAGAACCTCACCGAGATCATCGATGCCTCCGACGTGGTGATGGTCGCGCGTGGCGACCTCGGCGTGGAGATCGGCGATGCCGAATTGCCCGGCCTGCAGAAGAAGATCATTCGCGAGACCCTGGCGCGCAGCAAGGTCGTGATCACCGCCACGCAGATGCTGCAGTCGATGGTCGAACATCCCATCCCCTCGCGCGCCGAGGTGCTCGACGTCGCCAACGCGGTGATCGATGGGACCGATGCGGTGATGCTGTCTGCGGAGTCCGCGTCGGGTTTGTATCCGTTGAAGTCGGTGGAGGCGATGGTGCGGATCTGCCTCGGCGCCGAGCGCCAGTTCGAGGCCGATACCGATTTCGAGGCCGCCCAGCGCAACCTCGAGAAGGCCGACCAGGCGATCGCGATGGCGACGATGTTCCTGACCGAGCACATCAAGGTGCGCGCGGTCATCGTGCTGACCGAATCCGGCGGCACCGCGCGCTTCCTGTCGCGCTACCGCTCCTCGGTGCCGATCTACGGCCTCTCGCGCCACGCCGACGCGCGCCGTCGCATGACGATGATGCGCGACGTGTTCCCGATCGCCTTCGACAGCCGCGGCCTGCCGCCGCGCGATGCCGCCCGCGCCGCGGTGCGCCTGCTGTACGACCGGAACATGCTCTCTGAAGGCGACAAGGTCATCTTCACCAGCGGCGACACCATGGAATTGCGTGGTGCGACCAATACGCTTCGCCTGCTCGAAGTGGGCAAGGATGGCGTGGCCGATGGACTTGGGGAATTGTGATGACCAGGACGAATGCGTTTTCGGTTCTTTGCATCCTCATTCGCGTGTTTGCACTCTGGCTGTTCGCGACCGCGGTGATCGGATTGCCGAATGCCTATGCGCGCGACGCGATACGCGTCGCTCGACCATGCGGCGCAGCTCGTATACGGCGGAAGCGCCTTTGTTTTCGCAGTCGCTGCGCTGCTCTGGGTATTCGCCGATCGGGTCGCGAAACTCGCCTTGGCACGACCACAGCAAGTTGTTTTCGAAAGTGATGTGTCGGTGTCTGAATGGCAGGGGCTCGCGTTCTCTGTCGTTGGTCTATGGCAGACAATCGATGGATTGACCTTCTTGAGCGGCCGAATCGTGAGACTCGCCATCGTGCATCTTGCAGTTGGCTCTGGCGCCCCGAGCCTGTTGCCAGACGATTTCTATGAATGGGTCGCGGCGGACGGCCTGAGGCTGGTGATCGGGATCGGCCTGTTGTTCGGTTCGCGCGGACTGGTCGGCATGATCCGGAAGTATCGTCAGGTCGGATATATGCTTGGCGACCCATCCGAAGCGCAGCATTCCAACGCTGCGGGCGCAACGGATTCCGGCCCAACGCCTCCGACCTGACCGCTCCGGTATAATCACCGGCTCCCCGCAGCCAACACCGGACCCGACCATGAGCATCGACCAGCTTGCCGAAACCGCCCAGGCCATGGTGGCCGCCGGCAAGGGCATCATCGCGATCGACGAATCGACCAACACCATCGCCAAGCGCTTCCAGGGCGTGGGCGTGGAGAACAGCGAAGAAAACCGCCGTGCCTATCGCGAGATGCTGTTGACCACGCCGAACCTCGGCGAGCATATCTCCGGCGCGATCCTGTACGACGAGACCCTGCGCCAGAAGACGAAGGACGGCGTGCCGTTCGCGCTGGTGATGGCCAAGGCCGGGAT
>DATHOV010000220.1:0-4164 GCA_035484515.1 Lysobacteraceae bacterium | reverse complement strand
ATCGGGATCATCTTCGTATTCGTCTACGCGATGTTCCAGGCGTTGATGCGCGGCGTGGGCCAGACGAAAGTGCCGCTCTACATCGTGCTGGGAACGGTGCTGCTGAACTTCCTGCTCGATCCGCTCTTCATTTTCGGCTGGGGGCCGATGCCGGGCCTCGGCGTGATGGGCGCCGCACTCGCCACACTGGTGACGCAGGCGCTAGCGGCCGCGCTGGGCATCGCGATCTTCCTGCGCGGACGGCATGGCATCCGGCTGTCGTGGCGGGGGCTGGCGCCGGACCTCGACTACATCAAGCGCGCCTTCTTCCTCGGTTTCCCGGCATCGATCGAACTGTCGACGCGCGGGCTGGGCCTGATGGTGATGTCGTTCCTCGTGGCGAGTTTCGGAACGGTGACCATCGCCGCCTATGGCGTCGGTTCGACGATCCTGCAAGTGGTCACGATCCCGGCGATGGGCATGTCGATGGCGGTCTCCACCCTGGTCGGACAGAACATCGGCGCCGGCAATGTCGAGCGCGCGTCGCGGATCACCTGGCTTGGAGCCCTGCTCGGTTTCGGCGTGCTCAGCGCCGTGGGAATCGCAGCGTTCGCGTTCGCGCCTGCGATCGTTTCGTTCTTCATTCCGAACGATCCCACGGTGATCGCCAATGGCGCGCGCTTCGTGCGGATCATGTGCCTGGCATGGGGCGGCATCGGCGTGCAGTTGTGCATGGTGTCGGCATTCCGCGCGTCCGGCAACATGCTGATCGCGATGGTCATCGCACTGGTCGCGCAATGGATGTTCCAGTTCCCGCTGGCCTACGTCCTGTCCAAGCACACGCTGCTGCACGCCGAAGGATTGTGGTGGTCGTTCCCGGCCACGAACGTCGCAGTCGCGATCGTCTCGGTATGCTGGTTCGCGCGCGGCAGCTGGAAGCGGACGCGCCTGACGGACGAAAACGAATTGACGAACCGGATCGCTGAGGACGCGATCATCGAGGAAGGCATCCGCTGACGGCTTCGAAGAAGCAGGTCAACGAATGGCTCTGACACCAAATCCGATCCCGACGATCAGATCGGGTCGCGTTCTTCCTTCGGCCGCGCCTTCCGATCGCTGAGCAGCATGCTTGCAACGAGTGTCGAGCCGAGCAGGAACGCGGCGAGGAACAGGATCAGCGCGAGCGCCGGATAGCCAAACAGGTGCGTGCTCGTCGGAACCCGCATCATCAGCGCTGCACCGAGGATCAGGCCCGCTGCGATGATGCCGGCCGTGATCCGGTTGGCGATCTTCTGCATGCTTTCGATCAGGCGCGATTCTTCCAGCCCGGTGATATGCACGCGGAACCTGTTGTCCGACAGCGTGCGCAGCAGTTGCGACAATCGTCGCGGCGATTCGCGCAGGAGTTCCTGCACTTCGAGCAGATCGCTGGCCAGGCGATTGGGCGCGAACGTCTGCTTGATCTGCCGCATCAGCACGTCCTGCAGATGGCCCTCGATGATCCGCTTCAGAGGCATCTGCGGATCGAGCGCGAGGGACACCGCTTCGAGATTGAGCAGGGTCTTGGCAAGCAAGGGCAATTCCGGAGGCGGCCGCAGCCCGCATGCGGTGCCGACGCGAGTCAGTTCGAGCAACAGCCTGCCTTCGGAGTACGTCGACGAATCGGGCGATGAAGCGTACTGGGCGATCAGCCGCGAGGTTTCGCGAGAGAAGTTCGCTTCGTCGAAATCCTCCAGGCGCGTGCTGAGGTGGGCGAATGTTTCCGCCGCCTGTTCGCCGCGGCCATCGACGACAGCGAGCAGCAACTTGAGCAATTGATCGCGCAGACGCGGCGGCAGATGCGCGACCATGCCCAGATCGAGCAGGGCCAGGCGGCCGTCCGCCGTGAGCAGCACGTTGCCCGGATGCGGGTCGGCATGGATCAGCCCATGCACGAAAATCTGGTCCAGGTACGCGCGGATAAGGTCGGCTGCGAGCTTGCCCAGCGACTCGGCGGGGTCGATGCGCCGCAGTTCCGAAATCCTGGTGACTTTCACGCCCGTCACCCTCTCCATCGTGAGCACGTGCGCCGACGAATAATCCCAGATCGGCTGCGGCACGAAGAGGGTCGGATAGTCGTCGAGGTGGCGCGCGAACGATTCGAGGTTCTCCCCCTCGCGCCGATAGTCCAGTTCGCCCGATAGCGTCTTGCGGAATTCTACGATCCAATCCGAAAAGCCGTAACGGCGCGGCGTGTCGCTGACCATGCCGGCCGTCCCGGCCAGTTTCGCGAGCATGTCCAGATCCTCGCGTATCGTCGCGGCCACGTCGGGACGCTGGACTTTCACCGCGACCTGGCGGCCGTCGCGCAATGTCGCCGAATACACCTGCGACAACGAAGCAGAACCGATCGGCGTATCGTCGAAGGTCGCAAACAGCTTGTTGATCCGCACGCCGAGTTCGCTCTCGACGATCCCGCGCATGACCTGTGCGTCGACCGCGGCCACCGCATCCTGCATGCGTTCGAGCGCCGCGATATACGGCGCGGGCACGAAGTCCGGGCGCGTGGACAATGCCTGCCCCACCTTGACGAACGTTGGACCGAGCGCTTCCAGATCCCTGGCAAAATCCTCGGGCATCCCGGTTTCGATCGACCCGGTGTCGATGCCGGCGAGCAGCGGGTCATCGAGTGCCACGCCGGTGAGGATTCCGGCCTTGCGGTACTTGAGGAAAAAATGACCGATGGCCGCCATCCGGCTGGCATTCACGAGAAGATCCTTCTTCCGGGTGGAACTCTCTGCGGACAGGAGGTCAGGTTCGCGATCCGCCGTGAACGAACGAACCCGACCTCTTTTCCTCCTTCCTCAGCGCAACGACGAGCGCGCATACGTGCGCAAGTGATAGACGCGGTGGATATGGTTCGATCCGAGCCAGCCGCCAATGGCTGCGGCGATCAGGCTCGCCAGGATGCAGACGAAAGCGACCTTCAATCTCGCTGCGAAATAGTTCGCGTCAGCGGTCGCGCCATCCGTCGTCATCGATCCCATGGCATACAGCGGATGACGCCATGCCATCATCAGGGCACCGGCCGTTACGAACAGTCCCCACACGGTCAGGCCATGCATCGTGCCCATCGTGGTGTCGTCCCTGCCGTCGAACCAGCTTGCGAACATGCCGCCGACGAACAGCGCGCCTGCCCACGTCAGGATGAGCCATGCAGCCGTTCCATATCCGATCCCTCCGGCGGCGACCGCCGCATCGCTTCCGAATGCCGTGTAGCCCATCGCGAGGCCTCCGGTAAACAGCAATCCGTAAACTCCCACCGCGACAACCCACCCGGCGAAGATCGCGCTCAGGTTCATTTTGGGATGCGTGACCGTTGCGGTCGATGCTGTGTTGAGCTCTTCCATGGCGCTCTCCAAAGAATTGATGCAGTTCCATTGCGCGTCGACCCATCGTGGATCGCGCGACCTTCCTTCAGCGCATCAGCCACTGCATGCTTCAGGTGCAGCCTCGCAGCAACGCAACCAGGATGAGGATCGGAATCGGCACGCCGAGCAGCCATGCAACGATATAGCCGATGCCGCCTTTCTGGTTCCTGCTGGGTCCGTCCATGGTCTCTCTCCTTGAGTGGCGCGACATCGGATAACGAAGCGTTGCCAGGCAGACCCACGCCGCTCGCAACGACTCGCGGATATGCAACTGATCCATCGGAGTCAGGGTCGATGCAGCATCCTTCCTGCCGTCCCTCACGACGATGTGCTCGCTGGAGATTTGCGCTCGGAAAAGTGCAAAGCCCAGCGCCAAGCTACTCAGCCAAGCATGCATGAACAGTGAATCGACTCCAACGGGGGCAGGTCGATTTTCCGCTCGGGAAAAAGCGAACCTGTCCCTTTACATCCGGAGCGAAGCGAGGGATGGCAGGTCTGGGGACGACAACGTGCTGGTTCATGCGTGCTGGTTCAAGACGGCGTGTCTTTGCGCGGTTCGCCATCACGCGCCGCGATCGAGCCACTGCCCCGACGTCCCCAGCAGCACCGCGACCTCGTCCGCCGGCATCGGTCGCGCCATCAGGTAGCCCTGGGCCTTGTCGCAGCCGTGGTCGTGCAGGAAATCCTTCTGTTCGCGCGTTTCGACGCCTTCGGCGACGACATCGAGCTTGAGGTTGTGCGCGAGGCCGACGATCGCCACGGTGATCGCCGCGTC